>NZ_JBEOWK010000010.1:0-264507 GCF_040295985.1 Streptosporangium sp. NPDC002524
TCTGGCGGGGGCGGCCGCCCCCCCCGCGCCTGCCGCGGCTTCGGCTCCGGCCGCCGGCCCGCTCGGGACCGGCAGGGCACCGGCGTCCGGCGCCCTGCCCGACCACGCGTCCATCCCCGAGGCGTCAAAGGGTCCGGGGCAAGCGGGTCACTGGCGGACGGTCGAGCCCCGGCGTTCCTTGCGGATGTGCAGCTGGGCGGGCACCCGGGTGCGCAGCTCGGCGACGTGGCTGACGATGCCGACCGCCCGGCCGCCGTCGCGCAGGCCGTCGAGGATGTCGAGGACCCCGTCGAGGGTGTCCTCGTCCAGGGTGCCGAAGCCCTCGTCGACGAAGAGCGTGCCGATGTCCACTCCCCCGGCCTCGGCGCTGACCACGTCGGCGAGGCCGAGGGCGAGGGCGAGCGAGGTGATGAAGCTCTCGCCGCCGGAGAGGGTCGCCGGGTCGCGGCCCACGCCGGTCCAGCTGTCGAGGATGTGCAGGCCGAGCCCGCCACCGGACCTGCTCCGGTCTCCTGCGGAGCGGTCGCGGTTGTGCTCCAGGAGGTAACGTCCGCCCGACATGTGGTCGAGCCGCTCGTTGGCCGAATCGACCACCTGGCCGAGCCGCTCGCCGAGCACGTACGACGACAGCCGCATCTTCCACCGGTTGTCGGTGGAGTTTCCGCCGGTCAGGGCGGCGAGCCGTTCGGTGAGCCGGTGCCGCTCGTCGGCGGGCTCCCAGCGGCGCAGGCAGGCGGCGAGCTCGGTGCGGAGCGCGGCCAGCCGGGCCAGGCGGGCCTCGCCCCGGTCACGCTCGGACAGCACGCGGGCGTGGGCGGCGTCGGCGGCGTCCCGCGCGTCGCGCAGCCCCGCGAGGTCGGGCTCCGGCTCGGCCGCGGCGGCGACCAGCTCGGGGTCGGCGAGCATCGCGGCGACCGCGGCGCTCTCCTGGGCGAGCTCGCGGAGCCGGGTCGTCTTCTCCTCCCGTTCGGCGGGAGAGCGGACGGCGGCGCGGGCGTCGTCGAGCCCGAGGAAGCCCGCCTCGACGACGGCGCCCAGCGCCCGGTCGCGGGCCGTCACGAGCTCGGCGGCGGTGACCCGCTCGTCCCTGACCGCCTCGACGGCCTCCCGCAGCAGCTCGGCCTCGTCGGCCAGCCGCTCCAGCCTGGCGGCGAGCGTCGGGTCCTGTCCGCGGGCCTCGTCGAGGCGCCCGGCCAGCCGCTCGGCGTCGGCGCCGAGCCTCTCGACGTTCGTACGGCGGGAGGCGAGCCCGACCGCGAGCTCGCGTGAACGCTCCCCGAGCCGCTCGGACTCGGCGGCGATCCGCCCGGCCTCGGCAGCCAGCACCGGCTCGGCCCCGGCCGACTCGCGGAGCGCGGCCAGTGCCCGCTCCGCCTCGGTGAGCTCGCCCGCGGCCTCCCGTACGGCCAGGTCGGTCCGGTCGCTCGCCTCGCGGTGGGCCGCGGCGGCCTCGATGGCGCGGGTCGCGGCGGTGAGCGCGGCGGACAGGCGCGCGGCCTCCCCCGTCAGGCGGTCGCGGCGGGCCCGCACCGTGGGGTCGGCGCCCCGGGCCACGTCCAGGCGGGCGGTGAGGCGCTCGCGTTCGGATTGCCAGCCCGTACGGCGGGCGTGGCCCTCGGTGAGCCGCCGGGCGATCTCCGCGGCCCGGGTCCTCGCGCGGTCCAGCTCGGCGGCGATCCGCTCGACCTCGGCGGCGAGGTCCTCCTCGGCGCCCGCGGCGGAGGTCAGCGCCTCCAGCCTCCGGCCCGCCTCGGCGAGGGCCTCACCTGCCTCCTCCCCGCTCACCTCTCCCGCGACGGCGAGGGCCTCGTCGAGGCGGGAGACGAGTGCCGTGACGGTGGTTCCCGCGGCCTGGCGCCGTTCTAGGGCGGCCTCGTAGGCGCCCTGGGCGGCGCGCTCGTCGTCGGCGGTGGGCGCCCGGTCGGCCGGGGCTGCGGGGGCGGGGTGGTCGGGTGAGCCGCAGACCGCGCAGGGGTGGCCGGGGGCGAGTTTGGCGGCGAGTTCCGCGGCCATGCCGTCGATCCTGGACTGCCGGATGTCCAGGTGCCGGTCGCGGAGCGTCTGGGCGAGGTCGGTGGCCTCGGTCTGCGCGACGCGCGCCGACTCCAGCTCGGCGCGGAGTATCTCGCGGCGCCGGGCCGCGGCGAGCACCGCGGTGGCGGTCTCGGCGCCCGACCGCGCGGCCGGGATCGCCGCGGCGGCGGCCCTGGCCTCGCCGAGCCGGGCGGACACCTCCGCGGACGCGGCGGGCAGCCCCTCCAGGATCTCGCGGACCTCGGCCTCCTGGCGGACCACCTCCGGGAGCTCGGCGTCGAGCGCGGCGATCAGCCCGTCGAGCTCGGCCAGCCGGGCCTCCTCGACCCGCAGCCCCTCCAGACCGGCCAGCTCCCGCCCGCACTCCCTCTCCCTGGCGGTGAGGACCTCGCGGATCTCCCCGGGGTCGGGGTCCTCACCGATCTCCCTGAGATCGGGGGCCTCGCCGATCTTCTCGGGGTCGAAGTCCTCACGGGTCTCAGCAGGGCCGGCGATCCGATCGGCCTCGACATCGGCATCGGTATCGACATCGGTATCGGTATCGGCCTCGGCATCGGTATCGCCACGGTGCGAACCGGTCCCGAGCGTGTCACGGGCCCGGCCGGGAAGCCCGTCGCGCGTCCCTCCGGGGAGGATCTCGCGGACCTCCCGGGGGAGGGCGGCCAGGCTGGTGACGAGATCGGCGCGGGCGGCGGCGAGGTCGGCGGCGAGGCGGTCGCGGTGCTCGGCCGCCCGGAGACGGGTGGCGGCGCCCTCCACCGCCGACTCGGCGGCGGGGACGCGGGCCGCGTCCAGGCGGGCGGCGGTGAGACGTTCGTCGAGCTCCCGGCGGAGACCGGGCAGGACCTCCAGGCGGGCGTCGGCCTCCGCCTGCGCGGCGGCCAGCTCGACGATCTCGCGCGCGGCCCTCTCCCGCTCCTGGACGATCGCCGCCAGGCGTGACTCCTCGGCGCGCAGCTCGCCCAGGCGGGTGATCTCGCTCTGGCGGTCGCGCTCCAGCGCGGCCAGGTGGCCGAGCACGGCGTGACGGCGATCCGCACCGGCGTCCGTACGGTCGCGGACGTCGTCGTGGGCGTCGTCACGGACATCGTCGTGGGTGTCGTCGTGGATGTCGGCATCCGCGTGGTCATGACCCGCGTGGTCACGGGCGTCGTCGCCGTAGGCCGCGCCTGCCGTACCGTCACCGCCGCCGCGAGAGGCGCCGCCGCGTGTGGTGCCGCGATCGCGGGCGGCTTCCCACCGGTCGAGGGGGGCACCGGGCGGGACATCGAGGAGGGGGAGGGCGCGGGCGACGGCGTCGGCGGCGAGGTGGTGGGCCTTGGACGCGGCCTCGGCGCGCTGCTCGGCGCCCTGGATCAGCGGCAGCACCCGGGCGGCGGCGGCGGCCTCCTCCAGGATGGTCTCCAGGTCGGCACGTTCCTCGGCCGTCTCCTCCAGCGCCCGGCTCCTGGTCAGCGCCTCGGCGTACCGCCGCCTGCGGTCGGCCAGCGCGGCGCCGCGTTCCAAACTCTCGCGCGCCCGTCGTACGGCGGCCTCGCCCTCGGCTCCCGCCCCGCCCAGGCGCGCGGCCTCCAGGCGCGCGAGGTCCTCAAGCGCGTGGGCCCACCCCAGCGGGTCGTCCTCCGCGGACGCCACGGGCTCCACGGGCTCCACTGGCTCCACGGACGCCACGAACCTTACGGGCTCCACCGACTGCACGGGCTGCTCGAACTGCACCGACACAGCGGGCTCCACGGACTCCGCCGACTCCGTGGAGGCCCGCGCCCCAAGGGGATCAGCCAGCGCGGTCAGGAGGGCGGGGCCCGCGGCCTCCTCCAGGCGCTTGACGGCGAAGTCGACCTCCTTGCGGAGGGTCTGCTGCTCGCGGTACGCCTCGGTGCGCTGGTCGGCGAGCCAGGACTCGGCGGTGGCGTAGATCTTCACCGAGAACAGGCGCTCCAGGACCCTGCGGCGATCCTCGCCGTCGGCGCGCAGGAACTTGGCGAAGTCTCCCTGGGGCAGCATCGCGACCTGGAGGAACTGCTCGGCGTTCATGCCGAGCAGGGTGCCGACGAACTCCCCCGCCTCGTCGACCCTGGTCGTCAGCCCCACCCACTCGCCGGAGGGCGTGAGCTCCTGGAGCAGGGCCTTCTCGTTCTCCCTGGTCGTGCCGGTGCCCCTGAGCTTGGGGCGCTGCCAGGCCGGGGACCGGGTGATCTTCAGCCTGCGGCCCCTGACCGTGACCTCCAGCGCCACGCTGGGCCCCCGGCCCGGGGGCGCGTGGTCGCAGCGCAGGCTCTTGGCGCTGTCGCGCCTGCCGGGCACCCTGCCGTACAGGGCGTAGCAGAGGGCGTCGAGCACGGTGGTCTTGCCCGCGCCGGTGGGGCCGTGGATCAGGAACAGCCCCGCCTCGGCGAGGGCGTCGAAGTCGACCTGCTCCTCACCGGGGAAGGAGCCGAAAGCGGTGATCCACAGACGGTGCGGACGCATCTACGCCCTCGCCTCCTTCATCCGGGAGAACTCCACGGCCTCCCGCAGCAGCCGGGTCTCGGCGGGATCGGCGGCCTCGCCGCGCACCTCGCGGACGAAGTCGAGGGCGACGTCGATCTCGGGGCGCCCGGCCGCCCTGGCGCGGGTCACGGTCTCGTGGACCCCGCCCTCGGGCTCGAACGACAGGGCGAGCGTGTGCGGGAAGCGGGCCCGGAGCCGCTCCATCGCGCCCTTGGGCCGGATCCGGTCGACGAGCGTCACCTGGAGCCAGTGCTCCTCGACGCGGGCGTGCTCGGGCGCGGTCAGCAGGTCGTCGATGCGGCCGATGAGGCGGCTGACCGGCCGGGGCACCGGGGCCTCGACGAACTCCGCGCCCTCGTACCCTCCGGGACCGAGGTCGACCACCCAGGAGCCCTTCGTCTGACCGGCCTCGGAGAAGGAGTAGGCGATCGGGGAGCCGGAGTAACGGGCGGTCTCGCTCATCCGCTGGCGGCCGTGCAGGTGGCCGAGCGCCACGTAGTCGACGCCGTCGAAGGCGTGCACCGGGACGTGCGCGACGCCTCCCACGCTGATGTCGCGCTCGCTGTCGCTGCCCCGCCCGCCGGTCACGAACGCGTGGGCGAGGACCACCGAGCGGGGGCCGCGCCGCGCGAGGTCGGCGCGTACCAGGGACATGGCGTGCCCGATCGCGGCGGTGTGGGTGCGCTCGGGCAGCTCCCAGGGGACGCGTACCAGCTCGGGCTCCAGGTAGGGGATGCCGTAGAAGGCGACGTCGCCGACGACGACCGGCTCGCCGACCCGCGCGGGGTCGGTGCGCAGGTGGACGCCCGCCGCGTCGATGAGGTCGGCGCCGAAGCCGAGGCGGCGGGCCGAGTCGTGGTTGCCGCTGATCAGCACGGTGCGCACCCGGGCGTCGACCAGCCTGCGCAGCGCCTGGTTGCACAGGTCGACCGCGTCGACCGAGGGCAGCGCCCGGTCGTAGACGTCACCGGAGACCGCGACCACGTCGATACGCTCCGACCTGACCGTCTCGATCAGGTGGTCGACGAAGACGCCCTGGGCGGCCAGGAGACTCTCCCGGTGGAACGAGCGGCCCAGGTGCCAGTCCGATGTGTGCAACACCCGCATGTCGCACGAAGCTAACAGGACTCAGCGATAAATGTGGCCACTCGCGTCACGCGAATCCCCCGCTCTGGCCGGGGCTTCCGGTGGTGAGTACGCTTGAAGATCGTAGGGAACGATACCGGACCATCGACGACCGCGGAGGCGAGTGACCATCGGGGATCGCGTCAGTGTCCAGGTGGGCCGCGGTGTCCTGAGCGTCGCCTCCGGCCTGATCCTGGTGGTTCTCGCGACGGTCGGCTACACCCTGCCACCGCCGTTCGACCCGACCCCGCTGCACGTCGATCCGGTCTTCCAGACCCTCCCTCCCCAGCCGCCCTCCGAGCTCCGGTACGTCCCCTCGGACAGGCAGATCACCACGCGGGACGTCACCGTCACCGCCGAGGACGGTACGCCGCTGGGAGCGACGATCCGCGCGCCGACGACCCCGGGACGGCACCCGGCGCTGATCTTCGTGCAGGGCGCGGGTCCCGGGGTGCGGGGCGAGTTCACGACCCAGGCCGAGTGGCTGGCCAGGGCCGGGATCGTCACCCTCGTCTACGACAAGCGGACCGTGGGCTACGACTTCATGAAGCGCGACTTCGGCCTCCTCGCCCGCGACGCCCTGCGCGTCGTGAACGAGCTGCGCTCGCGTGACAACGTCGACCCGTCCAGGGTGGGCCTGTGGGGGGTGAGCGAGGGCAGCTGGGTGGTGCCCCTCGCCGCCAACGAGAGCGGCGCCGTCGGGTTCACCGTGCTGGTGTCGGCCCCCAACGTCTCCCCCATGCGGCAGGTGACGTGGGCGCTGGGCGAGCAGCTCCAGCGGCTGTACGCGCCCAGCGGGGTGCGCGAGCTGCTCATCCGCGCGATCGGCGCCGTGGACGCGGAGTTCCTGCGCTACGACGGCCTGCCCGCGCTGCGCGAGCTGCGGCAGCCGGTCCTGGCCCTGTACGGCACGCGCGACCCCTCGATCCCGTTCGTGGAGAGCAGCAAGGCGCTGACCGGCGCGCTCGCCGAGGGCGGCAACGGCGCCTACACGATCCGCTACCTCGACCGCGCCGACCACGGCATGCGCTTCCACGGCGGCCCCCTCGTCCCCGACTACCTGCGGACGCTGGCCAACTGGGTGCTCGGCCTGCCGGGCACGGCCACGCCGTCGGTGCACATCGCCGGTGCCACGCCGGTGCAGCGCCTGGAGGCGAGCGACGTTCCCGCCGCGCCCTGGTACGCCGGGGGCACGGTGATCGGCCTGACGCTCTGCCTGGCCGTGGTCGGTTACGTGGTCGGGCCGGTGGCGGAGATGGCCGCGCGGTTACGCGGCCGGGCGGCGACCGCGGAGGCCGGTGTCCTGATCTGGCCACCGATCCGGCGGCGGTTCCGGCGGATGGCGTGGACCGGGGTCGGGCTGCTCGTCTCGGTGGTGGCGTTCATCACGCTGCTCGTGCTGTTCTCTGTCAACCAGGCCGGGGCGTGGCCCGCGGTGCTCGCCGGGTGGCTGGTCATCAGGATCCTGGCGCTGCTGATGCTGCTGCAGGAGGTCACGGGCGTGGCGGCCGTCGTGTCGGGGCTGCGGGAGGGCTGGGAGCCCTCGCGCCCGCAGAGCTTCGCGATCGCCGGGGTACTGGGCAGCACCGGCCTGCTGCTGGTGGCCGCGGCCTACTACGGCCTGTTCTCGTTCCCCTGGTAGGCCGCTGGTTGACTTGGCCACTGGTAGGACGTCGGCGGGTCGTGCCGTCTCACCCCGGCAGCCCTGCCGTCTTCCCTTGGCGGGCCGCCACCGCCGGGGCGGTCCGGTGGCCGTGGTGTGTGGCGTCAGGGGCAGCCGTCGAGCCAGCGGTCCATCTCGGCGAAGACGCGCTCGCGGACCGGCTCCGGTGACAGCACCAGGTCGTGGATGCCGCCCGGCACCCGGACGCACGTCACGTGCGAGCCGATGCTGGTCGACCAGCGGGCGATCCGTCCCGGGTCGAGCACGACGTCGGCCCCCCGGGCCTCGGGCGCGAAGGCGCGCAGCCGCAGGCCCCTCTCCGCGCAGAGCACCAGCACCGGCACGTCCACCCCGAGGCCGTCGTGCAGCCTGCGCTGCGCCCGGCGGATCGCCCCCACCCAGGCCGCGTGGATCGGGAACCCGCCGATGGGCTTCCACTCCAGGTCGAAGTCCCACTCGCCGTGGTGGCTGCGGTGCAGGCTCGTGCCGTACGCGGTGGCGGTCACCATGGGCAGGACGGCGCGGGTGGGCAGCCTGGACAGCTGCCCCCGTAGCAGGTCGGCGGCGGCCCGTACGGGGGCGGGGACGTTGAGGTCGAGGAAGGGGCTGTTGAGCACCAGCGCCTGGACCAGTCCCCGGCCGCGGACCCGGTCGGCCCAGAGCGGGGCGATCAGGCCCCCGGTGGAGTGGGCGTTGAGGACGACGTACTCGTGCTCGTCGCGCTCGCGGATGATCCGTACCGCCTCGTCGATCTCCGGGAAGTACTCGGTGACGCTGCGCACGAACCCACGGGTCTGGTGCGGCAGCAGCGAGCGGCCGTACTTGCGCAGGTCGAGCCCGTAGAAGTCGAAGCCCCTGGCGACGAAGTGGTCGGCCAGGTGGGTCTGGAAGAAGTAGTCGGTGAAGCCGTGCAGGTAGAGCACGGCTCCGCGGGCGGGCTCCGCGGCGCGGCGCCGCACCAGCGAGGCCACCACCGCGCCCTCGTCGTCATCGGCCATCGGCAGGACGGTGAGCTCGTAGTCGGGACCGAGAACGTCGGGCATGACGGTCAGGGTAGTTCGTACGGATTGTCCGGCTATAGGGGGACCTCCCGGTAGAGCCGGGATTGATCCTTGTTGCTGTAGAAATGACGCGATATAGGCGCATTAGCTTCCCGAGTTGTTCACCAACTTGTCGCCCGCGACCTGGTTTCGCCCCTCTACCATCTCCGTGCGGCGGTCAAGCGCGAGGAAACGGGGAGCAATTGCGGGACAGATCAAGGCCGCCCGGCGTCGGTGCGGTCATCGGCTGGACGGCGCTGGCCGCCGTCGCCCCGGGCGCCGCGCACCTGCGCGCCGGATGGCGAAGGACGGGACTCGCGCTCCTGTGCGCGTACGCGGCGCTGCTGCTGGCCCTGCTCTGGGTCGGGCTCACCTCCGACCTCGCCGCCCTCGCCGGGCAGCTGATCGCCTCCTCCGAGCTGACCGGCGTCACGGTGGCCGCCTCCCTCGTGCTCGGTGTCGCCTGGTTCGCGCTGATCGTGCACTCGTTCGTGGTGATGAACCCCGGCACCCTGCCCGGTACGGCGCAGGCGCTCGCCGGAGGCGTGGCGGGAACGCTCGCGGTGGCCGTGCTCCTGCCGTTCGGCCTGGCCGGGCAGTACGCGGCGGTCTCGCAGTCGGCGCTGAACGACGTCTTCAGCGCCCCGTCCACCCCGCGCCCCGCGAACGGCACGGGCGGGGGCGACGAGGAGGACCCGTGGGCGGGCCGCAACCGGGTGAACATCCTGCTGCTCGGCGGCGACGCCGACACCCACCGGGTGGGCGTGCGGACCGACAGCATCAACGTGGCCAGCGTGGACGTCAAAACCGGCAACACCGTGCTGCTCAGCCTGCCGCGCAACCTGGAGAACGTCCGTTTCGTCCCCGGCTCCCCCATGGCGAAGCGCTTCCCCACCGGCTTCCGGCTCCCGGCCAACCCCGACGGCTCGCGCGAGGACCTGCTCTTCGCGGTCTGGGAGTACGCCGACTCGCACCCGGAGATCTTCGGGGGCCGCAAGGGCCAGGGCACCAAGACGCTCATCGACACCGTCGGCTACACCCTGGGCCTGAAGATCGACTGGTACGCCCTCGTCAACATGTGGGGCTTCGCCCGGCTGATCGACGCGATCGGGGGCGTGACGCTGACGGTTCCCCAGGACGTGGTCTTCGGCAAGTACGACGAGGGCCTGGTCAAGGCCGGGACCCGCAAGCTGCGCGGCGCCGACGCGATGTGGTTCGCCCGCTCGCGCACCAACAGCGACGACTACACCCGGATGGGACGCCAGCGCTGCGTGCTGGGCGCCCTGCTCTCCCAGTCGGACCCGGCGACCGTGCTGTCCCGGTTCAACCAGGTCGCGCTGGCCACCAAGGAGCTGCTGCGCACCGACATCCCGCGCCCGATGCTGGAGCATCTGGTCCCGCTCGCGGTGAAGGTGAAGAACGCGAAGGTGACCAGCGTCCAGTTCGTCCCGCCGCTGATCAACACCGGCTACCCCGACTGGGGCAAGATCCGTACGGTGACCGCCAAGGCCCTGCGCGCCTCGGCCGTCACCCGGCGCCCCCTCACCGCGACCGCCGCCCCCAGCGTCACCCCCAAGGCCACTCCCAAGGCCACTCCGAAAGCCACGCCCAAGGCCACCGCCGGATCCCGGACCCCGGACCCCGGCGCTCCCAAGGGCATCACGGACGGCTGCTGACACCTCCACCGCGCGGCCTCACCGCGCGGTGCCGCGCCGTGGGAGGTGGCGGCGACCGGGATCACCACCGCGGCCGCCGGCCGCGCTAGACCGAGTACGACTCCCTGGCCAGGCGGCGGACGCGGTCCTCGTCGATGCGGTGGCCGAGCCCCGCCTGGGTGAGCGGCACGGCGATAACGCCCCCCGAGGCGCCGACCGGCGGGTCGACGATCTGCGCGCTGCGCGGTGGCGCGGCCACATCGCAGGGCAGGCCGCAGCCGGGCAGGCTCGCCGCGGCGACGGTGGCCGCGCGGGCCAGCCCGGTGCCCGTACCCCCGGCGCAGGCGATCTCCCATCCGGCGCGTACCGCGCGGTCGTGCACCCGTCGCACCTCGCGCAGGGAGCCCAGGGCCGCGGGACGCAGCAGCAGCGCCCGGCCCGCCCTCGCGGTGATCGCCTCGTCCAGCTCGGCGGCCGAGGCGACCTCTAGCAGCACCGGGGCGGCGACGCGTTCCTGCAGGTCGGCGTGGTCGCCGAGGCTCGCGAGACCGGCGAAGGGGCGTTCGATGACGGAGAGCGTGTAGGCGTCCAGCGCCTCGAGGGCGTCGACGTCGGTGTAGGCGCCGCGGGCGTCCACGCCGATGCCCAGCGCGGGGTACGCCTGCCGGACGGCGCGCAGCGGCTCGATGTCCCAGCCGGGGTGGACGTCCAGGGTGACGTGGGCGTATCCGGCGCAGACGTGCCGGTTCACCCGCGCGACCAGGCTCTCCAGGTTGCGGTCGGCGCCGATCCTGACGGTGGCCATGAGGGAGGTGCGGGTGCCGCCGAGCGCGTGGGCCAGCGGCACCCCGCGCATCTTCGTCCACAGGTCCCAGCAGGCCATGTCGGCGGCGGACCCGCCGGGGACGGCTCCCAGCTCGTCGGGGTGCTCCCAGTCGACGCCGATCAGCGCCTGCCCGAGCCCCTCCTCCAGCGCGACCCAGGTCTTGGGGTCGGCGTCGACGACCTCTCCCCACCCGGTCATGCCGCCGTAGTCGGTGAGCCGGACGAGGATGCTCTCCGGCCGCCTGCCGTACGGCAGGATCAGCCGGAACACCTCAAGCTCACGGACGCGCGGCATGGACCCCCCTGGAGCTCTCCGAGCCCGGAGAATGCCGGGCTCCGACGACTTCCCAGGCTCGGACGACCCGGGCTCTGGAAACGCGAATCCCGCCCGGAGGCGGGACTCCCCCCTCAACACCGCGAAGAACGGCGTTCTTCCCATGGTGCCACGGTGGCCGGTGAACACCTCCGGCGCGGAGGGGGAACGCGCTCCCGGGCCTCCCTCCCGGGGGCGGGAGGGGGACTCAGCCCCGGGGGAGGACGCGGCCGGAGACCAGGGCTCCGGTGGCCGCCATCAGCGCCGTCAGCCCGAAGCAGAGCACGTAGACGGCGACGGAGGCGCCGAGGGCCGCCAGGAGCGCTCCGGTGATCGCCACCGCGACGACCGTGTAGACCGACTCGGCGACGCCGAGCGACGCGCTGTTCTCCCCCTCCTCGCCCGGGGGCGACAGCTCCAGGATGAGCACCGACAGCGTCGGGTACACGATGCCCATGCCGAGCCCCAGGGACATCTCGCCGATGAAGGCGGTGGCGACCGGGACGGCGGCGAAGACGGTCAGGCCCATCAGCGCGAGGCCCACGGCGATCAGCACCGAGCCCGAGCGCAGCACCAGGACCCGGTCGAACCGCCACCGGCCCACCACCCAGGAGGCGAACGACCAGCTCAGCGCGCCGCCGGTCAGGGTGAGCCCGGCCATGGTCAGCGACAGGCCGCGTTCCTCGTTGAGCATCAGCGGCAGGAACGCCTCGCCGCCGATGGCCGCGCCCGCCGCGATCCCGCGCAGGGAGATCACCGAGGGCAGGCCGCGCGCCGCGCGCAGGGTTCCCGGGGGGAGCAGCCGGGGCAGCGCCGCGACCAGCATGACCAGACCGGCGGCGAGCAGGACGAACCCGGTGGCGGAGGCCATGCCGTCCGGCGCCGTGCCACCCGAGTGCGTGCCACCGGACCCGGTGAGCGCCGACGCACCGTACTGCATGAGCGCCGCCCCGGCCGCGACGAGCAGCGCCCAGCCCAGCCTGCGCCCGATCGAGGACCGGATGCCGGGCGACCGCTCCGGCCCCGGCGTCACCCCCGGCACCGGTTCCGTGTTCGGCTTCGTCATCGGTTGCGCGTCCGGTCCCGCGTCCGGTCCCGCGTTCGGTCCCGCGTTCAGTCCCGGCATCGGTCCCGCGTCCGGTTCCGCCATCGGTTCCGCGTCCGGTTTCGCCATCGGCGCGGAGGCCAGCCCGCGCCAGAGCAGCAGCGCCGCCGGGAGGAGGATCGCCGTCACCCCGATGAAGACCCAGCGCCAGCCCGCGTTCTCCACCACGACGCCGGTGATCGCGGGCCCCACCATCGAGGGCACCACCCAGGCGGTCGCGAAGATCGAGAACACCCGGGGATGGAGGTCCGCCGGGTAGGACCGCGAGACCAGCACGTACATCGAGACCTGCAGGATGCCCGCGCCGAAGCCCTGGACGAACCGGCCCGCGACGAACACGTCCATCGTCGGCGCCACCCCGGCGACGACCAGCCCGGCGGCGAAGACGGCCACCCCGGTCCAGAGCGGCGCGACCGGCCCCCGCCGGTCGCCCCACCACCCGCCCAGCACCGTCGCGACCACCCCGGCCGCCAGCGCCCCGCTGAACGCCAGCCCGTACAGCGCGTGGCCGTCGAGCTCGTCGGCCACGACCGGCATCGCCGTCGCCACCGCGAGGTACTCGAAGGCGGCCAGGGAGATGAGGGCCACCATCCCGACCGTCAGGGCGCGGTGACTCCGGGCGAATATCCCGGCAGGAGGCTCGTCGGTCATCACGGTAGTCATGGGTCGACGGTACGGGCCGCGCGCGGCGGCACGCATCGGGCCTCCGGATCAGCCCTTGGTCGTAGGACCGGCGTCCAGGACGTGGGAGGCCAGGCCCCGCAGGAGCAGGTCGAGCCCGAACGCGAACCGGTCGAGCCCGTCGCCCTCCATCAGGTTGTCGACCTGGGCGATGATGTTGGGGAACCGGTCGGCGGGCAGGCTACGGTAGAACGCGCCGATCTGGCCGAAGAAGTCGCTCATGAAGATCTCCGGCTCCATGCCGCTCTCGCGCTGCCGGTTGATGTACAGAGAGTTCTCGTAGGCGTCCGAGCAGACGTACAGGCCGAGGCGGTCGATCATCAGGGCGGCCGTCCTGGGCGGCACGCCGCCCGCGAGCATGATGGCCAGCTGCCCCTCGCCCACCCGCAGCGCGTTGAACCCGGTCGGGATGGTGGCGAGGCCGACCTTGGCGATGTCGGCGTGGGAGACGAACACCCGGTAGGCGTCGAGGGCGAGCTCCCTGATCTGTTCCAGCCAGCGCTCCGGCTCGGGCTCGGGCACGTGGATCTCGCTCATGACCCTGTCGTAGATCAGGTCGAGCAGCTCCTCCTTGTTCGCCACGTGGGCGTAGAGCGAGGCGGGGCCGGTGCCGAGCTCCTGGGCGACGCGGCGCATGCTCAGCGCCTCCAGCCCCTCGGCGTCGACGACGCGCAGCCCGGTGGCGACGATGAGATCCCTGCTCAGGACGGTTCGCGGGGCGCTCACCTTGCGGGTCTTGCGCCAGGGCGGGGCGGGGATCTCGGTCACGCGCCGATCCTATACCGGGGCGGATCACGGTCGCGAACACCGTACTTTCCGCGAACATCGTTCGTTAATCACGAACGACGTACTTGACGCAAACGGCGTTCGTTTATAAAACAGTGTTCGCAACCAACGAACACTGTTCTTCGGCCATCGACGCTCCCGGATCGGATCCCCCATGACACACACGGTCGAGACCGGCTCCTCACCCACCGGCGCGGAGCCGTACCGATGGCGCTGGCCCGCCCTCTTCGTGGTCCTCGCCGCCGAGGTGATGGACCTGATGGACGCGATGATCACGATCATCGCGGCGCCGTCCATCCAGAAGGAGCTGGGCGGCTCGTCGAGCATGATCCAGTGGCTCAGCGCCGGATACACCCTGGCGATGGCCGTCGGCCTCGTCACCGGGGGCCGCCTCGGCGACCTCTACGGGCGCAGGCGCATGTTCATCGTCGGCGCCCTCGGTTTCACCCTGTTCTCGCTGCTGTGCGGCCTGGCCACCTCCCCCGAGATGCTGATCGCCGCGCGGGTGCTGCAGGGCCTGGCCGGGGCGGTGATGGTGCCACAGGGCCTCGGCGTCATCAAGGAGGTCTTCCCGCCCAGGGAGCTGGCCGCCGCGTTCGGCGCGTTCGGGCCGGTCATGGCGCTGTCCACGGTGGCGGGGCCCGTCCTCGCGGGCTGGCTCGTCGACGGCGACTTCTTCGGCACCGGGTGGCGCATGATCTTCCTGATCAACCTGCCGATCGGCCTGATCGCCCTCCTCGGCGCGCTCCGCTACCTGCCCGCGTCGAAGCCCTCGCGCGCCTCGCGCCTGGACCTGACCGGCACCGGGCTCGTCTCGGCCGCCTCCTTCCTGCTGATCTTCCCCCTGGTCCAGGGCCGCGACCTCGACTGGCCCGCGTGGACCTTCGCCCTGATGGCCGCCTCGGTCCCGGTCTTCGCGCTCTTCTGCCTGCACCAGTCCCGCAAGGAGCGCGCGGGCGGCGACCCGCTGGTGGTGATGAGCCTGTTCCGCAAGCGGTCCTTCACCGGCGGCCTGCTGACCGGTCTCGTCTTCTTCGCCGGGATGGTCGGCTTCTCCCTGGTGTTCGGGCTCTACACCCAGATCGCCCTGGGCTACGACCCGCTGAAGGCGGGCCTCGCGGGCCTGCCGAACGCCATCGGCACCCTGGTCGGCTTCACCCTCGTCAACGCCTCGGGACTGGCGCGGAAGGTGGGGCGCAGGCTGATCCACATCGGCGCGGTCGCGATGGCCGGGGGCGTCACGGGGGTCGCCCTCACCCTGAACCTCGCCGGCATGGGCGTCACCCCCTGGCAGCTCGCCCCCGCCCTGCTGCTCACCGGCGCCGGGATGAGCCTGATCATGGCGCCGTTCTTCGACATCGTGCTGGCCGGGGTGGAGCCCCACGAGTCCGGCTCGGCCTCCGGCACGCTCACCGCCGTCCAGCAACTCGGCGGCGCCCTGGGCACGGCGGCGATCGGGACGCTCTTCTTCGGCCTGGTCAAGCAGGGCCGGGGCCTGGAGGACGCGATGCTGCTCACGATCTGGGTCGAGGTGGGCCTGCTCGCCGTCACCTTCGTAACCGCCTTCCTCCTCCCCCGGCGGGCGCGAGCCGAGCAGGAGGTCACGCACTGACATCCACCGGCGAACGGGCGGACTCCTAACGGGCCCGCCCGTTCGCGGCGTCCCTAGCGCCACGGCCTCCGGCTTGTACGAGAACCCGGCCCGCACAGGGACAGCGGACCGCACGACCGCGCAGAAACAGCAGGTAGCAGGAGGGGCCGAGTCGCACGAGAGAACCGGGGGCACGAGAAGGTCTGGTCGCACGAGACCGGGCTTCCATGCGTGAGAAACAATATTAACGACCGATCGTTCATATTGTTTGCTAGAGTTTCCAGACATGATCGACGGACGGCTCCAGCGCGGGGAGCGCACTCGCCAGGCGGTGCTCGACGCCGCCGTCCGGCTCGCCTCGGTCGAGGGGCTCGACGGCCTGTCGCTCGCCCGGCTGACCGCGACACTCAACGTGAGCAAGTCCGGACTTTTCACTCATTGGCCCGACAAACAAGCGCTGCAACTGGCGATCGTGGAGCACGCCCGGCGGCAGTGGACCGAATACATCGTCGAGCCCGCCTTCCGCGCCCCCCGCGGGGTGCGCAGGCTGTGGGCCCTGCACGAGCGCCGCATCGACTTCTACCGCTCGGGACAGCTGCCCGGCGGCTGCTTCTTCGGTGCCGTCGACGGTGAGCTCGACGACCGGCCCGGCCCGGTCCGCGACGCCGTGGCCGACGCCATCGGCAGCTGGATGAACCTGCTGGCCAGGCTCAGCGAGATCGCCGTCGAGGTGGGCGACCTGCGGCCCGGCACCGACCCCGCCCAGCTCGCCTTCGAGATCGAGGCGATCGGCTCGGTCGTGGTCGTCCACGCCCACCTGCTCAAACGCGAGAACAGCTACCGGTTCGCCCGCACGGCCGTCCTCGAACGGCTCCGCTCCCTCTCGACCGATCCCGGCGTCCTCCCGAAGGAATGATGTGACGACCACCCTGCGGAGCGGGCACGTCCAGCCCGTCCAGATCCACTTCGACGACCTCGACGCGATGGGCGTCGTGCACAACGCCCGATACGTCCTGCTTCTCGAACGAGCCCTGTCCGGCTACTGGGCCGAGCGCGGCTGGCCCTTCGACCCCACCCTGCCCCACTTCGCCGAGATCTTCTTCGTCGTACGCGAGTTCTCCATCACCTACCACGTGCCGATCAACACCGTGGGCGAGGCCGCGGTGCACTTCTGGCTGGACCACATGGGCACCACCAGCGTGGTGTACGGCTTCCGCGTGCTGTCGGCCGACCACACCGTCGTGCACGCCGAGGGCCGCCGGGTCCAGGTCAGGCTCGACCCTGCCACACTCCGGCCGAGCCCGATGAGCGAACCCCTGCGCGACTCCCTCAAACAACTGATGGCCCTCACCCCCTGAGCGCACTGAGCAGGCCGTGAGCACACCTTGAGCCCATGAGTACGCCGTGAGCACATTGAGCGCACCTTGAGCCCATGAGCGCGCTGAGCACACCTTGAACGCAATGAGCATGCCGCGAGCGCGCATGAGCACCCCCTGAGCGACTCCCTCGAACAACCGCCGGTCGTCACACCCGGAGCGCACCGCGACGGACCGGACCACCCCCATCATGTCCTCGCGGACGTCCGGGTCCGGGCCGTGGCTCCGCGACATGCCCGTGCGACTCGGCCCCAGGGCAGCGCGGGCCCTGCCCCGACGTCCTGACACGCACCGCCGCCTCCGTGACCCGCGGCCGATCACCGACGGCATCGGCGAGCATCCGAACACCCGAACACCCGAGAACGCGATCGCCGACGTCCCGGCGAGGGCGGGCCCCCGTGGCCCTGCCGCCCTCGCCGGGACGGGATCAGGTGGCGGTGCGCTCCAGCCTGCGCTCCGCCCACCGGCCGATGTCGCGGCGCTCGATCGCCGCGGCCATCAGGTCGGGGAAGGCGTCGGGAGTGCAGGCGAAGGCGGGCACCCCCATGGCCGCGAGCGCCGCGGCGTTGTCGTGGTCGTAGAAGGGCGCGCCCTCGTCGGAGAGCGCGAGCAGCACGATCACCTGGACACCGGCCGCGGTCATCTGGGCGACCCTGCGGAGCATCTCCTCCCGCACGCCGCCCTCGTAGAGGTCGCTGATCAGGATGAAGATCGAGTCGTTGGGGCGGGTGATGAGGCCCTGGCCGTAGGCGATGGCCCGGTTGATGTCGGTGCCGCCGCCGAGCTGGGTGCCGAACAGCAGCTCCACCGGGTCGTGGAGCTGGTCGGTGAGGTCGACGACCGCCGTATCGAAGACGACCAGCGAGGTCCTCAGCGAGCTCATCGAGGCGAGCACCGCGCCAAAGACGCTGGAGTAGACGACGGAGGCGGCCATCGACCCGCTCTGGTCGATGCAGAGCACGACCTCGCGCTGGACCGCCCGCTGCCGCCTGCCGTACCCGACCAGCCTGGACGGGATCACCGTGTTGCGCTCGGGCAGGTAGTTCTTCAGGTTGGCCCGGATCGTGCGGTCCCAGTCGATGTCGGCGGCCCGCTTGGGCCGGTGGGTCCTGGCCGAGCGGTCCAGGGCACCGGTCACGGCGGCCTTCGTCTTCTGTACGAGTTTCCGCTCCAGCTCGGAGACGACCTTGCGCACCAGCGCCCTCGCCGACTCGCGCGCCTTCTCGGGCATCACCCGGTTGAGCGACAGGAGCGTGCCGACCATGTGGACGTCCGGCTCGACCGCGTCCAGCATCTCCGGCTCCATCAGCAACCGGGTCAGGTTCAACCGCTCGACGGCGTCCTTCTGCATGACCTGGACGACTGTCGAGGGGAAGTAGGAGCGGATGTCGCCCAGCCAGCGCGCCACCCTCGGCGCGGAGGCGCCCAGGCCCGCGCTCCGCTCGGCGGAACCCTCGCCGCCGTTGTACAGCGCGGCCAGCGCGCCGTCCATCTGGGCGTCGGTCCCGGTGAGCGAGCACCCGGTGCCGTCGGCGTCCCCGCCCAGGACCATCCGCCAGCGGCGGAGTCTCTCATCCATCGGCACTGCCCGTCCTTCCAGAAGTCGTCGGCTCCGCGATCGTCGGCCCCAGAATCGCCAGCACTGTCCGTACGGCCGCCGCCGCGCGCTCCTCGTCGAAGTCCTCAGCGTCCGGCGCCGGGCCGCCGGTGCCCGCTCCCAGCGAACGGACGCGCGCGCCGATCGAGCGCCGCTCCGGGGCGGCGAAGGCGCCGAACGTCCTGCGGAGCAGGGGCAGCACGTCGACGAAGGTCTCCGGGGCGAGCCCGGTGAGCCACTCGTCGACCAGCCCGAGCAGCCGGGGGTCGTGCACGAGCAGCAACCCGCCCCCGGACAGGAACCCCTCGATCCAGGCGGCCGCCCTCGCCGGCGGGTGCCCCGCCGACATCGCCCGCGACATCCGCCGCCCCACCTCGGCCGTGTCGAGGTCGGCGGCGTCCAGCAGGATCCTGGTGAGCCGCCCCTCGATGAGCCCGTGCAGGTCGGCGCGGCCGGAGGCCCCGCGCAGCGCCACCAGCCACCGCCCCTGCGGCGTCTCCTCCCCGGAACCGGCCGAACCTCCCGAGCCCCGCGAGTCATCCGAGCCCGCTCCCCGGGGAACCCGCGAACCGTCCGCGCCCGCTCCCCCCGGAACCCGCGAACCGTCCGCACCCGTCCCTTCCGGAACCCGCGAGTCGTCCGCACCCGCCCCTCCCAGGACCCGCGAGTCGTCCACGTCCGCCCTTCCCGGGCACCGCGAACCGTCCACACCCGTCCCTTCCGGAACCCGCGAGTCGTCCGCGCCCGCCCCTCCCAGGACCCGCGAGTCGTCCGCGCCCGCCCCTCCCAGGACCCGCGAGTCGTCCGCGCCCGCCCCTCCCAGGACCCGCGAGTCGTCCGCGCCCGCTCCTTCGGACACGCCCCTTTCCCCGGAGCCGTCGTCGATCTCCCCGGAAGCAGCGGGTGCGCGGGAACCGCCCGGACGGGCGGGCCCGGTGCCGAGCAGGGCGACGGCGGTGTGGACGGCGTCGATGTGGCGGATCAGGTCACGGGCGGCGTCGTCGTCGAGACCGGTGACGGCCCCGCCGAGGCCGACGCAGATCCTGGTGAGCATGGCCTCGACGATGGTGGCCAGACCGGTGGCAGGGGTGCCGCGCACGTCGCCGTAGCGCTGGGCGCGGACCATCGCGGGGAGCGCGGCCATCAGGTGCGTGACGTCTCCGTCGAGCGCGGCCCGCTCCGACAGGGCGTCGAGCACGTACGGCAGCGCCTCCGGCAGGTCCGCGAGCAGGCAGCGCTCCACCAGGCCGGTGAGCCCGGCCAGCGTGACGCCGCCGGACCCACCGCCGCCGGACATGCCTCCGGACCCACCGGACCCACCGGACCCACCGGTCCTGCCCGGCCCGCTCCCTCCCGGACCGGCCGTCCCCGGCCCGGCTCCTCCGGGACCGGCCGTTCCAGGACCTCCTCCAGGACCTCCTCCGGGACCGGACGCACCGCCGGACGCTCGGCCCCGGACGGCCTGGCCGGACGTCCCTCCCCCGTCGGCGAGGTCGCGGACGCGGGCGGCGGCGGCCGCGGGGACGGTCGTGCCCCAGGCACCCGCCTCGATCAGGTCGATGTCGAACTCGGGCCGCCAGGCGAGCGACCACGACTCGCGGAAGGTGCCCTTGCCCCGGCTCTCCTGGGGAGTGCCCCAGCCGACGCCGAGCAGGCGCAACCGGTGCAGCAGCCTGCTGCGCTCCAGGTCGAGCGGTTTGCGCAGGTCGAGGTCGTACTCCCGGTCGAGCGCCTCGGGTTTGAGTTTCACCCGCCGCTGCTCCTCGCGCAGGTGGCGCTGGAGAGGGACCATCGGGGTGGCGTCGGGCACCTGGCCGAGCCGCTCCCCCACGACCATGCGCCGCTGGATCAGCTCCACCGGCAGGTCGTCGCCCTCGCACAGCACCGCCCTGACCGCCTCGGTGACCTCCGCCAGCCCGGCCAGCGGCCGTCCCCTGAGCACGGCCAGGCTCTCCGCGAGCCGTACCGCCTCGATGACGTGCGCGGAGGAGACCGGCAGGTCCTCCTCGCGCAGCACCCCGGCCGCCCCGGTCAGCCACCGCTCGACCGGCCGGTCGGGGGAGGCGAACAGGTGGTGGTACCAGCCCGGAGAGGCCACTCCCGCGCCGTACCCGCTCCAGGCGGCGAGCCGCCCGTACGTCCACGGCACCCAGGTCATCTCGGCTTTGACCTTGGGCAGTCCCCTGAGCAGCGCGTCGTCGGCCTTCACGGTGGGCAGCCCGGCTCCCCACGGCGCGCCCTCGCGCGCCGTGCCCGCCAGCGCGGGGACGTGCCAAGCTCCGCAGACCACGGCGATCCGCTCGAACCCGTCCTTGACCGCCCTGCGGATCGTGCGCCGCATGAAGGCCTCGCGCCGTGCCTCGTACTCGTCGGCGACGTGCCCCTCGCGAACGGCCTCCATCGCCTGGGCGATCATGTGGAACGGGGTGTCGCCACGGTGCTCGACCGCGTCCTCCCACCAACGCTCCGGGTCGTCGTATCCGGCGGCGCGGGCGAGAGCCCCGATCGGATCGATGCGTACGGCCTCCGGGGCGACGTCGTCCGTGTCGTCGTCTTCCTCACCACCGGTCGTGTCACCACCCTCGGTCGTCTCACCCGGAGAGCCGGGGACCTTCGCGTCCGGCCCCCGCTCCCCGGCACCCCCCGGTGTCTCTCCCCCTTGAGGTTCCGTGGGTCCGGCGTCACCGGGCTTCCCCGGCTCGGTGTGACCGCTCGCGCCGGGCCGGGAGGCGAGGCTGTGCACGGCCGGCAGGTCACAGAACCGGACCGGGACGCCCGCCGCGACGGCGTGGCGGATCGCCTGCCACTCGGGCGAGAACTCCGCGAACGGCCAGAACGCGGCCGTGGACGGTTCGCCCGGCACGTGGGCGAGCAACGCGACCGGCGGCTGGAGGTCAGGATCACGGGCCAGCGTGACCAGCTCGTCGGCCTCGGGCGGGCCCTCGATGAGCACGACGTCCGGCTTGAGACGTTCGAGCGCGTCGCGCAGGGAACGCGCCGACCCCGGGCCGTGGTGCCGGATGCCCAGCACGGAGACACTCATCCGCGCCTCCCGCCCGGCCGGGAAACCGCCACCGGCGAAGCGGGAGCGGAGAACGCGGGAGCCGTGAGCACGGAAACCGGAAACGCGGGAACCGGGAGTGCGGGGATCGGGAGCACGGGGACCCCGAGCACGGAGAGCGGAAACGCGGGAATCGAAAGCCCGAGAGCCGGGCACGCGGGGACCAAGGACGGAGGAACCGGAAGCGCGGGAGCCGGGGACGCAGAGACCGGGAGCGCAGGGACCAGGAACGCAGGGACCGGGAGCGCAGGGACCGGGAGCGCGGGAGCGGGGAGCGTGCCCGTCCCGGGGGCCGCCGCCTCAGCCCGCGTCACGGCAGGCCCGGTAGAAGTCGCGCCAGTCCTGGCGCTCGCGCACCACGGTCTCCAGGTATTCGCGCCAGACCACGCGGTCGGAGACCGGGTCCTGGATCACGGCGCCGACGATGCCCGCCGCCACGTCGGAGGGGCGGAGCACCCCGTCACCGAAGTGCGCGGCCAGGGCGATGCCGTTGGTGAGGACGGAGATGGCCTCGGCGGTGCTGAGCGTCCCGCTGGGGGACTTGACCTTGGTGCGGCCGTCCTCGGTGACGCCGGTGCGCAGCTCCCTGAAGACCGTGACGACGCGGCGGATCTCCTCCAGGCCGGTGAGGGTCTCGGGCAGCTCCAGGGAGCGGCCGAGCTGGCCGACCCGCCGGGAGACGATGTCCACCTCCTCCTCCGCGGTGGCGGGGACCGGCAGCACGACGGTGTTGAACCGGCGGCGCAGCGCGCTCGACAGCTCGTTGACGCCGCGGTCGCGGTCGTTCGCGGTGGCGATGATGTTGAAACCGCGCGCGGCCTGGACCTCCCGGTTGAGCTCGGGGATCGGCAGCGTCTTCTCCGACAGCACGGTGATCAGCGCGTCCTGGACGTCGGAGGGCATGCGGGTCAGCTCCTCCACGCGGGCGAGCCGCCCCTCGGCCATCGCCCGCATCACCGGGCTCGGCGTGAGCGCCTCCATGGACGGGCCCTCGGCCAGCAGCCTGGCGTAGTTCCAGCCGTAGCGGACGGCCTCCTCGGCGGTGCCGGCCGTTCCCTGCACCAGGAGGGTGGAGTCACCGCTGATCGCGGCGGCCAGGTGCTCGGACAGCCAGGTCTTCGCGGTGCCGGGCACGCCGAGCAGCAGCAGCGCGCGGTCGGTGGCGAGCGTCGCCACGGCCACCTCGACGATGCGCCGAGGCCCGATGTACTTGGGGGTGATCTGGTCACCGTCGCCGAGGACGTAGGCGGTCACCGCCCAGGGCGACAGCTTCCAGCCCGGCGGGCGGGCGCGGTCGTCGCCCTTGGCCAGGATCGCCAGCTCCTCGGCGTACTGGTCTTCGGCATGGGCCCGCAGAACCGTTGTCACTACGTGAGCTCCTTCAACATGTCGTCACGGAAACGCAGGAGGGCGGCGACCTCCTGGATGGACGGCTCCGGCGAGAGCCGCCCGGCCATGCCGTGCAGGGTGGGGTCGATGCGTTCGCCGGCGAGCCTCGCCAGCTCCCCGAGGTTCCACGGCTGGGAGCCGGAAACCTCGATGATCTTCTGGAGGACGGCCGTGGCCAGGGTGGGCCCCCAGGGGGCCGCGGCCCCGCCGAGAACCATGATCAGCTGACCGTCCAGGCCGTGCCGCCGGACGAAGTCGGCCGCGACGACCTCCTGCCTGTCGCGGGGCAGCGCGGCCAGCAGGTCGGCGAGCGGATCCCAGGCGAAGAGCTCCAGCGCCCACTCCGGGTCGCCCTGGAGGACGGAGGCCCGCACCCAGCCGGCCATGACCTCTCGCCCCCAGTCGACGATCCTCATCCGGACGAGCTCGCGAGGCGGCCGTCCGAGCAGCCGGGACCAGACTCCGAGCGGGGTGCGGGCCACGGTCTGCTGCAGCCACCAGCTCCGCTCGCCGATCCCCCGGGGCGCCTTGGCCCGTACGCCGTCGCGCTCCATCGCGCTGTCGCAGGCCACCGGCGGGTCGACGTGGATCTCGCCGCCGACGACGGTGACGTACCGGGCGGCGCGCTCGGCCATCCGCAGGGCCAGCCGCGATCCGGGCAGCCGGGTGAGCAGGTCGGCGGCCTGGTTGCGGACCTCCCGGCGGCGGTCGTCGAGCGCGGCCTCCAGGAACGGCTCGTCGTCGGGTGAGAGCCCGGTGCCGAGCGCCTCCAGGAACGCCGCCCTGTCGTCGGGGGTCTCCTTCTCCCAGGTGGCGGCGAGCAGCTCCCTCGCCCTCGCCGGGTCGGCCGCCCGCAGCGCCCCCAGGTGGACGCGGCGGTCGCCGGAGGTGCCGAACTCCCAGACCTCGGAGGCCCCGCCGGAACCGGTGGCTGTGACTCCGGCGATCCCGGCGATCCCGGCGACCCCGGTGACCTCCTCCAGCAGGAAGCCCCACGCCGGGTTCAGCCCGGCCAGCCAGCGCCCCCGGTTTCCGGCGAGGACGCCGAGGTGCGGGCGGATCGACCGGTCCTTGGCCGCGTGGTCGAGAAGCTCGGGCAGCAGGTGCGGTGAGAGGCGGTGCCCGCGCGCGGCCGCGGTCTCCAGCCACTCGGCGAGCAGTCTCGGCTGCTCGCCGCCGAGGATGCGGGCGAGCCGGTCGCCCGCGGCGCGCGAGACCGCGGGCCGCTCCTCGGGCGGGGCCACGGCCGGGAGCTCCCCCGGCGCGACCGGCCGCCGCCCCGCGCGCATCCGCAGCGTGTGCACGGCCGCGCGCCCGAGCAGCTCGACCTCGCTCGCCCCCTGACCGGGCAGGGGACGCCGGTCGGTCCCGACGAGCGCGGTGGACACCAGATCCTCCCATTCGGCGGAGGAGGTCATAGGACGATCACCCGGCCTTCCTCGTCCCAGGTCGTGAGGGGGCGCAGACCCCTCGGGGTCCATTCGGCGGCCACGGTCAGCGGGTGGCCCCCCGAGGTGGCGACCAGCCGCCACGGGGTGCCCGCGGACGGGTGGAGCGGCAGCCCGCCGGAGGGCCCGGTCAGAAGCCGCGAACCGCTCCCCGCGGGAGTCACCCCCTCCAGCACGAGCGGCCAGGAGTCGAGCCAGGGGTCACCGGCCAGGGCCTCGGCGATCTCGTCGAGAGCCTGCTCCACAGTCACGCCTGGCGGCGGCCCGGCCGGAGCGACACGGTGACGGACGACGTCGTCACCGACGCGCCCACCCCGGACGGCGTCGTCACTGACACCTTCGCCCCAGGCGGCGTCGTCACTGGCACGTTTGTCCTGGACAGCGTCGTCACCGACACCTTCGCCCCGAACAGCGTCGTCACCGACACGTTCGTCCCGGGCGGCGTCGTCGCCGGAACCTTCGTCCCGGACGGCGTCGTCATTGACACGTTCGTCCCAGGCGTCGTCGGCGCGTCCGTCCCGGACGGCGCTGACACGCCCACCCCGGACGGAGTCGCCGTCGGCACCCCCATCCCCGGCGGGGTCGTCCGGAACGGGGTCGTGAGGAGCGGCGTCAGGCTGGACGGCTCCGCCGCGAGCGGCATCGTGACGGGTGGCGACCACCGCGCGCAGCGGGGCCGAGCCGGGATAGAACGCCAGGTCGGCGTCGATGGTCGTGCCGGTGACGAGCGAGGCGTCGAGGGCCTGCCCGACCGGGGCGAACGAGAGCACCAGGGCCGCCCGGCCCGTCGCGCGCCCGCGAAGCCAGACCCGGCGCGCGATCAGCCGGTCGTGCTCCTCGTCGCGCCGCCCCAGCACGTCCCACAGGTCGCGAACGCCGTCGCGGGCGAGCACCTCCTCCTTCGTCACCGGGAAACCGATCCGGTCGCGCACCCTTTCGAGAAGCCCGGCGGGAGCCGTGTCCCGGAACGCCCCCTCGTCCGGCGCTCCCCGGCCGTCCGGCGCCTCCCTGCCTCCCGCCGGGTGACCGGCGCCCCCGGCGGCCCCCTCCGGTGCCCCCTCTCCCGAGCCCTCGGAAGCGACGGAGCCCTCGGAAGCGGCGGAGTCACCGGGAGCCGTGGCATCACCGGGAGCCGTGGCGTCACCCGGAGCCGTGGCGTCACCCGGAGCCGTGGCGTCACCGGGATCGGCGGAGTCACCGGCACCGGCCGGGACGGAAAGACGCCGGTGGGCCACGCAGAGCAGGTGCAGCAGCGCGTACTCGCCGAGCAGGCGGGCGGGCCAGTCGTCGCCGTCCAGCACGGCGCCGAGGCGGGACAGTGAGCCCGCCACGGCGGGCGCCTGGGCGTCGACCAGGCGTTTGACCAGGTCGTCCCACTGGTCGTGGCGCCGTGACCCGGCGATGCCCTGTCTGACCTGGTCGGCGAGCCAGCGCTCCAGGTCCGACAGCCCCGCGGTCACCCGCCGCTCGCGCAGCGCGGCCCTGCGGCCGTCGGCGGCACCGGGCTCGGCGGCCCTGGCCGCGCGGGCCGCCCCCGCCTCCGCGGCCCTGGCCGCGCGGCCGCGCCGCCCGTCGAGCCACTCGCCCACCCAGTCGGCGGGCTCCTCGGCGGCGGGGACACCGTCGGCCGACCACAGGAGCAGCAGGCCGAGAGCGTGTTTGCAGGGGAACTTCCTGCTGGGGCAGCTGCACCGGTAGGCGGGCTCGGACAGGTCGACGCACGCCCGGTAGGGTTTGGAGCCGCTGCCCGCGCACTCGCCCCACACCGCGTCGGCGGTGGCTCCGGACCCCGACCACTTGCCGGGGGCGGAGATGCCCCGGGCCGCTTTCTGGGAGGAGGCGTCGGGCGCGAGCGCCAGCACCTGATCCCGGTTCCACCGTTCGATCACGGACCCGAACTTAGCCAACCCCGCCGACAAATCCGGGCCCGCCCGCAACGGCCGTCCCACGGCACGTCCCGCCGAGCCGGGTCCCTAGAATCGGTGCGATGACGACTCCTTCGCGTCCTCCGCTCGCCGAGGCCCTCGACCTGCTGCCGCACCCCGAGGGCGGCTGGTTCCGCGAGACCTGGAGGACCTCCGCCGACCTCACCCCGCCCGGGTACGCCGGCACGCGGGCCACCGCCACCGGGATCTACTTCCTGCTGGAGCCCGGCGAGGAGTCGCGCCCGCACGTGGTCGCCTCCGACGAGGTGTGGTTCTGGCACCGGGGCGGCCCGCTGACGCTGGTCCTCGGCGGTCACGAGGGGCAGCCCTCGAGCACCGTGACCCTGGGACCGCTGGTGGAGGAGGGCCAGGTCCCCCAGGCGCTGGTGCCCGGCGGCACCTGGCAGGCCGCCCGCCCCGCCGGTGACGAGGGCGTGCTGGTGAGCTGCGTCGTCTCCCCCGGCTTCGACTTCGCCGACTTCCGCATGCTCTGACGGACAACGCGACGGACGGCGCGACAGACAGCACGACGGACGGCGCAACGAACGGCGCGACGAACGGCGCGACGAACGGCGCGACGGACGGGCCGTCGGGGAAGACGGCACGAACACCCTCCCCGCCGAGGTGACGGCCTCCCCCGCGTGGGGAGAATGCGGACACAGGTCCACACCCGGGAGGTCGAAGGTGACCAGCGAGATCGTCTCCGTCATCGGCGGAAAAGAAACGTCCAACGGCGCGGCCTACGAGTCGGTCAACCCGGCTCGCGTGGACGAGGTGGTCGCGCGGGTCCGGCTGGCGGACGCGAGCACGTTCTCCTCCGCGTGCCGCACGGCCGCCGCCGCGCAGCGGGAGTGGGCGCGGGTCCCCGCGCCCGTCCGGGGGCGGGTGGTCGCCTCGATCGGGCGCCTGGTGGAGGCCAACGCCGAGGAGCTGGCCCGCCTGGTCACCCGCGAGATCGGCAAGCCGTACGCCGAGGCGCTGGGCGAGGTGCGCGAGATCGTCGACACCTGCGACTTCTTCCTCGGCGAGGGCAGGCGGCTGTACGGGCAGACGGTCCCCTCGGAGATGCCGGACAAGAACCTGTTCACCTTCCGGGTCCCGGTGGGGGTGGCCGCGGTGATCACCGCGGGCAACTTCCCGGTCGCGGTGCCGTCGTGGTACCTCGTCCCGGCGCTGCTGTGCGGCAACGCGGTGGTGTGGAAGCCCGCCGAGTACGCGGCGGCCTCCGCGCACGCGCTCCACCGGCTGTTCGTCGCGGCCGGGCTGCCCGACGGCGTGCTGAACCTGGTCCTCGCCGACGGCGACGCGACGTTCGAGGGCCTGGAGGCGGCGCTGGCCGAGGGCACGGTGCACAAGGTCGGGTTCACCGGATCCACCGAGGTGGGCCGCCGCGTCGGCGAGCTGTGCGGGCGGCACCTGCAGTCGCCCTGCCTGGAGCTGGGCGGCAAGAACCCGATGGTGGTCATGCCCGACGCCGACCTCGACCTCGCCGTGGAGGGCGCGCTGTTCGCGGGCTTCGGCACCGCCGGGCAGCGGTGCACGTCGCTCGGCACGGTGATCGTGCACGAGAGCGTCCACGACGAGTTCCTCCGCCGGTACGCCCACGCCGTCGCCGGGGCCGCGATCGGCGACCCCGCGGAGGACGTGCTGTGCGGGCCGCTGCTCGACCGGAGGTTCGCCTCACGGTACGAGGAGTATCTGGGCTGGATCCAGCCGCACCACACGGTCGTCTCCGGTCCCACCGGCCGCATCACGCCGGACAACCCGCGCGGCGGCTTCACCGGGGAGGGCGGCCTCTATTACCACCCGGTGGTCGTGGACGGCGTCCGCCCCGGCGACCGGCTCTTCCTGGAGGAGACCTTCGGCCCCATCGTCGGCGTGACGCCCTTCGGCACGCTGGACGAGGCCGTCGACCTGGCCAACCTCCCCGGGTACGGGCTCTCCTCGTCCATCTACACCACCGACCCGGCGTCGGTCTTCCGCTTCCGCGAGGGCATCGGCGCGGGCATGGTCAGCGTCAACAACTCCACCTCCGGCGCGGAGGCCCACCTGCCCTTCGGCGGCAACGGCAAGTCGGGCAACGGCAGCCGCCAGTCGGGGATGTGGGTCCTCGACCAGTTCACCCGCTGGCAGGCGATGAACTGGGACCACTCGGGCAGGCTCCAGAAGGCCCAGATGGACGTCGCCGAGATCGTCCCCGACCTGGACTTCCGCCTCTGACACCCAGGACGGCTCTGACACCCGAGACGCTCCCAACACCCAAGAGGCTCCCGACGCGCAAGACGCCTCCGCGACTCCGGTGTCTCCGACGTCCGGATGTCCGGACGTCCGTGACGACGAGGTCGCGTCCGGGGCGGCCGTGGTCCGGGGGCTCACACCCCCGGGCCACGGGCGCACCGGTTCAGTGGTGCGTCACCACGTACTCGAAGACCTCGAAGCTCATGAAGAGCACGGCCGCGACCGCGAGGAGGGCGTACAGCAGGACGGACTGCGGCGCGTGGCGCCGGGGCCGGGGACCGGCGGGTGAGGTTCCGGACTCCGCGGCCGGAACGGGGGTGAGGCCGGCGTCGGCGCCGGAGGGCATCACCGGCGAGACCTCGGGGAACGCCGGAAGGACGGCGGCGAGACGGGTCCGCGCGCTCGGGGGGAAGACGCGGACGCCGTCGCAGCCGCAGGCGGGACAGTTCGTCCCCGACCAGGGCGGCTGGACCATGACACCGGCCCGCAGCCAGAGCACGACGTCGTGCCCGTGCCCGTCGGTCAGGTGGCGGACGAGGTATTCCTCCCGCCACAGGTGCCCGCAGTGCGCGCACCCCAGCGGCCAGGTCTCGTGAGCACTGAACTCCTCGTGCACGAGGACCACCCCCATCGTGTCGGCGAATATCCGACCTGAGTGTGAACCTGGCCTACCGTCACAACAAGCGATGGAAAGGTGCAAAATCTGTTACGACCACATGATGAGACTATTCTTCTTGAAATATGAGACTCGTGTTATGGTCCGACCAGCGTGACGAGAACGGGGAGGACCTCATGACCGGCAAGGACGCCGTCTACACGCACGGACACCACGAGTCCGTGCTCAGATCCCACAGGTGGCGTACGGCGGAGAACTCGGCCGGTCACCTCCTGCCGCACCTGAGGCCGGGCATGACGCTGCTGGACGTGGGCTGCGGGCCGGGCACCATCACCGCCGACCTGGCGGAGCGGATCGCGCCCGGCGCGGTCACCGCCGTCGAGATCACCGAGGAGGCGCTGGGGCTGGCCCGCGCGGAGGCGGCGCGGCGCGGGCGCTCCGACATCGCGTTCGCCGTGGCGGACGTGCACGCGCTGGAGTTCCCCGACGACACCTTCGACGTCGTCCACGCCCACCAGGTGCTGCAGCACGTCGGCGACCCGGTCCGGGCGCTGCGCGAGATGCGGCGGGTCTGCAGGCCTGGCGGGATCGTCGCGGTGCGCGACAGCGACTACGCCGCGTTCACCTGGTTCCCCGGGACGCCCGAGCTGGACGAGTGGCTGGACCTGTACCGGAGGGTGGCGAGGGCCAACGGCGGCGAGCCCGACGCGGGGCGGCGGCTGCTGTCGTGGGCGCGCGCGGCGGGGTTCACCGACGTCTCGGCCACCTCCTCGACCTGGTGCTTCGCCACCCCCGACGACCGCGCGTGGTGGGGCGGTATGTGGGCCGAGCGGATCCTGAAGTCCGACATGGCCCGGCAGGCGCTCGCCTCGGGCGCCGCCACCGAGGAGGACCTGCGCCGCGTCTCGGCGGGCTGGCTGGCCTGGGCCGGGGAGCCGGACGGCTGGCTGTCGCTGCTCCACGGCGAGCTGATCTGCCGCGCCTGATGCCAGGGGGAAGCTCAGAGCTCTCGGCACTTCAGGGCCTCAGTGCCTCAGTGCCTCGGCACTTCAGGACCTCGGGACTTCGGGGCCTCAGGACTTCGGGGCCTCGGGGCCTCGGGGCCTCGGGGCCTCGGGGCCTCGGAACCTCGGGACCGCGTCGCCCCGCTTCTCCGCCGGGCTTCTGCGCATCCCTGACGCCCCAAGGTTCCCGGGCGTCCTGGGCGTTCCCGTCAAAGGGGGATACGAAAAGGGCTCGGGGCGCCTCCGGTGGAGGCGCCCCGAGCGAGGGTCAGGGTTGCTGGGTGATCTTCACGTCGTCGACCCCGGCCTCGACCAGGGAGGCGCCCGAGGCGTCACCGGCCTCGATCAGGATCCGGACGCTCTGCCCCGCGAAGGCGGAGAGGTTGGCCGTCGCCGTGGCCCAGGCGCCGTTGCGGTTGGAGGCCGCGCCGAGCTGCTGGAACACCTGGGTGGTGGTGGAGCCGACGACCTTCACCCGGAAGAAATCGGCGTTGGAGGCGTTGGAACCGTGCGCCAGATACCACGACAGCGACAGGTTCAGCGTCCCGGTGGACGGCAGGGTGATGGCCGGTGACCGGATGCTGGTGATTCCTCCGTCTATGTCGTAGTCACCGGCCGCGGCGCCCGCGAGCCTGCCGGTGACCAGGTCGTTGGTGCCGCTGACGGTGGTGCCGAGCTGCTTGGCGCCGCTGGAGGTGGTGGCCTCGGGGTCGCCGCGCTCCCACTGGCCGAGCGTGGCGGTGTCGGTCCCGGATGGGTTGGCCGTCCAGCCGGTCGCCGTCTCGAAGGTGTCGGAGTAGACCGTCACCGGCGGGGTGCCGGTGCCGCAGTACTGCGACTCCTTGCCGATGATCCGGTAGACGCAGTCGGAGTACTCCAGGAAGCGCAGCGTGGCCTCCCGGTTGCGGGTGGTCTGCGGGACGATCTGCTCGTCGGGAGGATAGAAGCCCGGCGAGGAGCTGACCGGGTACATCTCGATGGTGTAGCTGAAGATCTTGTAGACGCCCCACAGCCAGTCGTCGATCGTGCCGTCGGTGATGTAGAGGTCGCTGGCCTGCTGGGGGGTGTAGTTGTTGGTGGAGGCCATGTTCTGGCCCAGGGTCGCGTGGGCGTCGCGGTCGTCCTGGGTCAGGCCGGGGCCGGTGTCGTTGAAGGTGTAGCCGTACGGCCACAGGATCAGCTCGCCGTAGGTGTGCCAGTCGATGTGCGACTTGATCTGCTGCACGCCGCCGACGACCCGGCTGCGCACCCAGTTGGCCACCGCCCTCACCTCGGGGGCCGACTCGGCCGCCGAACCCCGGTAGGTCTCGCTGGAGGTGGTGCCGGAGGAGCCGCCGCAGCAGCCCCAGTTGTAGCCCCAGTTGCGGTTCATGTCGGTGCCCACGGCCGAGGAGCCGGAGTTGGGCTGGCGGTTCTTGCGCCAGGAGCGGTAGGAGCCCGTGGCGATGTCGTACTCGCCGCCGTCGGGGTTGAGGTCCGGCATGATCCAGATCTCGCGGCCGTTGACCAGGTTGGTGATGCGGCTGTCGGTGCCGTACCCGTCGGTGAACTGGTTGAGCAGGTAGAGCGCCATCTCGACGGTCAGGTGCTCGCGGGCGTGCTGGTGGTGGGTGAACAGCACCTCGGGCTCGTTCTCGTCCGTGGCGACGTTGTCACTGATCTTGACGGCGATCAGGTCGCGCCCCTCGTACGAGGTGCCGTAACTGATCTTGCGGGCGATCGTCGGGTGGTCGGCGACGATCTGGTTCACCGCGGCGGTCATCTCGGCGTAGTTGTGGTAGCCGGAGTCCGCCGACGGGAAGTCGGCGCGCTGCTCTGGCCCGGTCGGGTATAACGACCTGGGGATCTTCGTGACGGCGTAGCCGAGCTTCTTGATCTCGGCGACCTCGTCCGCGCTGGCGGTGATCACGACCGAGTCGGGGTCGACCTGGTCGATCGCGGCACCGGTGGCGGCCACCGCGCTTCGCTGCTGGGCGGTGCTCGGCCCCTGGACCTTGTACTGGCTGTTCGGTTGTGGCTCGGCCGAGGCTCCCGCCCCGGTCACACCGAGACACAACAGCGCCAGGGCGGCGAACACCACGATCAGACGGCGTCTCACCTGCGTCCTCCTCAGGCACGCACTCTAGGGTTTTGTCGCGTGCCTCCACCGAGAGTCAAACAGCGGCGTTGATTAGCAAAGGCCCAAATTTTGGGAAGGGCGGAAACTCGGTCTCGCGACCGGGCGGAAGCCGGGCGGGAACGAGACCGGATTCAGAAGCCGACCTCGAACCAGAGCGTCCGGGAGCCCTCGGGGGCGTCGTCCTGGATGCCCCAGTCGTCGGCGAGCAGGTCCACCAGGAACATGCCCCGCCCGCCCTCCCCCTCCGGGTCGTTGCGCACGTGCGGCGCCGACGCCCCGGACCCGGCGTCGCAGACCTCGACCAGCACCGCGGCCGATCCCACCGCCACCGTCATCGCGACCTCGCCGCCCCCTCCGGAACCGGAGTGGAGCACCGAGTTCGTCACCACCTCGCTCACCAGGAGGACGACGTCGTCGGACGCGGGATGCCCCTCACCGAGGAGCTCCCTGACCCGGCTCCGCGCCACCGACACCGACTCCGGGACCCCTTTGAGGGTCACCGTTGATCGAGGTGAGACGGCCCGCCGTCCGGTCGTCATGGTTGACCTCACTCCCCGACACGCATATTCCATGCACATCGCCCTCTGAGATGGCACACTCACTCACGGTGAACTGTTCTATCAAGGACTGCAATACCTCATGTTGGGATTCCGCAGATTTGCTATCAAAGGACGGAGGGAGGTAGATGCGTGGCTTCTCGACGCAGCCCCACGGCCCGTCATCGCCGTCTGATGGCTGAGCTGAGCCGTCTGCGAAAGGACAGCGGGCTGACCCGGGTGGAGGTGGCCGAGCGGATCGGCTCCACCGACACCACCGTCTGGAGGTACGAGACGGGCCTGTCCCGGCCTCGCCCTTCGGACGTGTCGGCCCTCACCGATGTGTACGGCGTGACCGGGGAGGCTCGAGACTCCCTGATCCAGATGGCCGTCGAAGCCAGGAGGCGGGGCTGGTGGCACCCCCACCGTCAGGCCCTGAAACCCGGCTTCGACTCCTACATCGGGCTTGAGGCGGAGGCGTCGCTCGTGCGCTCGTACGAGCCGCTCGTCGTCCCCGGCCTGATGCAGACCGAACCGTACGCACGCGCGGTGATCGAGGTGACCTCAGTAGTTCAGACCCCCTCAGAGGTCGAGGAGACGGTCTCCGTGCGCATCTCGCGTCAGCGGTTGCTGCACGGGCCCGGTGACCCGATCCACCTTGTCGCCGTGCTCGACGAAGCGGTGATCCGGCGCCGGATCGGCGGTCGCGACATCATGTCGGAGCAGCTGGAGCATCTCGTCCACCTCGGCGGGCTGCCCAACGTGGAGATCCGGGTCGTCCCGTTCTCCGCGGGGGCCCACCCCGCGATGGACGGCCAGTTCTGCCTGCTCAGCTTCCCCGAACCGGAGGATCCCGACCTGCTCTACCTGGAGCAGGCCGCGAGCGGGAACGTGCCGGACGATCCCGAGCAAGTCCGCCGATACGCCTCCATGTTCGAGAGTCTCTGCGCCATGGCTCTCAGTCAGGAGGCGTCGGCAGCCTTCATCGCCCAGATGGCGAGAAGGTTTTCCTCCCCCTAGCCGTAGAAGGAAGAAAAAGTGCGAGGGTCCACGATGGATCTGTCAGGCGCCGAGTGGCGTAAGAGCGGCCGCAGCACCAACGGAGGCAACTGCGTGGAGGTGGCGGTCGTCCCCGGTGACCCGGTGGTCGCCAGGCACAAGGCGGACGCCGACCAGCTGTATCTCGTCCGCGACTCCAAGGATCCGGGCGGCCCGGCGCTGGCGTTCACCCGGAGCGAGTGGGACGCCTTCGTCGGCGGCGTGAAGGACGGCGAGTTCGGCTGACGGACCTCCGGTTCGGCTGACGGACCTCCGGGGAGACCAGCCTCACGGTCTCCCCGGAACCTCCGACCACAGCCCGCCCGCGGCCCCGGCCCGGCGGGCTGTGCTCGTCGTCCGCCACTCGTCGTCCGCTACTCGCTACGGGTCATCCGTCACTCGTCGTCCGTCATCTGTCACCCGTCACTCGTTTCTCACCGTCTCGTTTCCCGGTGCCCCGCGCTCGCCGGAAACCTCACCGCGGGGGCCGTTCGTCGTTGCCGTTGTAGCCGAGGATCCGCATGGCGACCTCGGGGTCCATCGCCGCGGCGAGCAGCTGGGCCCGTTCCACGGCGCTGTCGCGCTGGGCCTCGGCCCTGGTCTTGGCCGCCTGCGCCCCCCGGGTGACCGCCGCCACGATCGCCGCCCCCACGATCGCCGCCAGCACGGCGACGAACACCACCGCGAGCGTGCCGGAGTCCGGTGGGCCCGTCCGGCCCATCGCGACCGTCCCGCCGTTGAGCGCGTAGGTGCCCACCGCCGTGAAGGCCGCCAGCGCGGCCAGGCTGGCCGCGATCACCAGCACCGTCCGCAACCTCCCCCCGCGCGTCGCGGGGGCGACGGGCGGCGGAGGTGGCGGGGGCGACGCCGGTGACAGGCGGCGCACCGGGGCCTCGTCGCCCCAGGGCACGAAGTCGGGTTCGCTCCCGGCCACCGGGGACGCCGGGGGCACGGCCGCCGGCACCGTACTCGGCATCGTGTTCTGCACCGTGCCCGACACCGCGGAACCGTGGCCGTTGCCCGTGAGCACCGCGCCGTGGATGACCGCGGCGGCGGGTTCGAGCCGGGGCAGGGCCGGAGGGACGGGCAGGGCGCGCGCCACGTGGCTGTGCTCGCGGTGCGCCCGCGCCGCCTCCAGGTGATACTCCTCGATCTCGGCGTAGAAGTCGTCCGAGACGTAGATGGAGCCGTCGATCAGCGGTCCCCGCCTGCGTTCCAGGATCGCGACCACGTCGTCGCCGTTGAGCGTCTTGTGCGCCTCCAGCGCGTGCGCCAGGCACAGGACGTCCCGCCGGTGCTCGCGCAGCAGCTCCTCGGTCCGGTCGAGCAGGCCCACCAGGTTGAACTCGATGCGCTCGCCCAGCACGTCGGGCGCGAGCGGCTGGCCGCCGCCCGGCGCCTTGGTGAAGCCGATCCCCCCGCCGCCGGGCTTGGGCATCGACTTGCCGCCCATGATCTCCAGCTCCTGAAGCGCGGGCACCGAGGTCACCCCGCGGCCCATGCCCCAGTGCGCTTCCATCAGCGCGGTGAGGTACGTCGCGGAGAACAGGTCGCCGGAGACCCCGGAGGAGTTGTCCTCGCCGAAGAACATCCGCTCCCCCGCCAGGGAGGCGAGCGAGACCATGATGTCTGCCTCGTGCTCGGACTTCCAGCGGGTGAACTGGTCCTCGGGCTTGATGCTCGCGACCATGCCGAGGTAGTCGGCGCCCTTCTCGATCGTGGCGATGTCGATCTCGAGGTGGTAGCGGGTGCGGTACGCCGCCACGGCGTGGCAGGCCTCGTGCACGGCCACCGCGTGCCGCTCGCGCTCGATGTACTCCACGTCCTCGGGCGGCCCGAGCTGCTTGAGCCGCTTGGCGCGGGTCACGTCCGACCAGGTGATGACCTCCCGGCCGTCGCGGATCGCGGTGATCAGCGACTCGTTCACCAGGTCCTTGATCGTGGCGCCGGTGGCGTAGGGCGTGATCGTCGCCAGCTTGTCCAGCTGCGCCTCGGTCAGCTCGTGGTCGACCTTGTCGAAGTAACCCCGGTAGGTGCGGACCCGGCCCGCCTTCGACGGGTAGCCCACCTTGTAGATGCGGTCGATACGGCCCGGCCGCAACAGTGCCTCGTCCAGCGAGTTGGGCATGTTGGTGGCCATCATGACCAGGATCCGGTACTTCGGCGGCGGCTTGGGCCGCATGCCGAAGAGCCTTCGCACGTGCCGGTTGACGATGCCCCTCGGCTTCTTCAGGCCGGACAGCTCGGTGAGCAGCGCCTGCAGCGTGCCCGGGTCGCCGCCGCCCCCGCCCATGCCGCCCATCATGAAGCGGCTGCGGCCGGTGTCGGGTTCCTGCGGCCCGGCCGCGCCCCCCGCGCCCCTCGCGCCCTGGCGGGTCAGCAGCCACCGGGTGTCCTCGCTGAGGTAGCCGAAGCCGTGGCATCCCGCGGTGTGCGGGGAGAACCCGGGACCGCCCCTGGGCCCCTGCTGCGCCAGCGAGCCGCGCTTGCCGAGGGAGTCGGCCTCGTCGAAGAAGACGATCACGCCGCCGTAGCGCAGCGAGAGCTTGCGCAGCTTCCTGAACAGCGACTTCACCTTCAGGATGCCGATGCCCATGAACATGTTGACGAACGCGCCGGGGTCAACGAACACGTACGGCTTGCCGGTCTCCCCCGCCACGGCCTCGGCCATCAGGGTCTTGCCGGTGCCCGGCGGGCCCCACAGCAGCAGGCCGCTGGGCACGTAGCCGCCGCGCTCCTCGATCGCGTCCGGCCGCTCCAGGAAGACGATGTTCTCCTTCACCCGCTCGACGACGTGGTCCTGGCCCCAGACGTCGGTGAAGCGGGTCTTGATGTCGTCGGGGAAGTACGTCTCCACGCCGCCCCGCGACAGCAGCCAGAACAGGCCGATGAACTGGAAGGCGATGAAGAAGAACGCGAAGGCGAGCTGCGCCACGTACGGCAGCGCCTGCCAGAGCAGCGCGGGCGCCTGGAACAGCGCGAGTGCCGGGGAGGTGTCCAGCACCTCGCCGAGAATGAGGGCGAGCACCGCGATCCAGAACACCCACTTGATGGCGCGCGCCATCCTGAAACGGTTCCAGTCGGAGAAGCGTCGATGGGTCCAGCGCTCGAAACCGCCGAAAACGCTTCGCGTCCAGAACCGGTTGTATCCGGCGGAACGCTCGCTGACGAAGAAGTGGAGTTGCCGCAGGAACTCGGCGCCGAGAAGCCAGAAGATCCACGGCGCCGCGACCGCGGTGATGATCATCGCATCCTGGAACGTGATGATGCCCTCGTACGAGGCCATCTCACTCCATACCAGAATGAAATAGATGATCGTAAGAATGAGCAGGAATTTGATCCGGTCCCAGAACGGCATCTTCTTGCGCTTGTCCGGATGCGGATCCGTCGGACCGGAACCGGGAGCCCGGAGTCCTTCGAAGTTGGGAGGCGGTGGAGGTGACTTCATGGACGGGCTTCTCCTCACCCGGCGAGCCGCTTGACCTTGAACGATTGCGCGATCTTCTCGAATTCCCCGGCGCGCTTCCGGTAGCAGGCGGCCGAGCAGCGGATCAGCAGGGTGGAGATCTGCTTGCCGTCCTCGGCCAGGTAGGAGGTGAGGTCGAAGGTCTCGGTCCCGGCCCCCTGGATCGCGTAGTTGAACCGCACGTGCACCCCGCGCAGGCCGTCTCCGGGCTGGAGCACCTCGTCGGCGAGCAGCTCGAAGTCCTGCAGCGGGTAACCGGGGATCTGCGCGTACTCCTTGCGCACCGTCTCGGTGACGGGCAGGACGGAGTTGCGCATGGTATTCAGGGACAACGAGTCCTGCTCGTCGGGGAGAAGCTTGGCGATCCGGGCGAAGACGAACGGCTCGTCTCCGGTGCCGTAGCCGAGAAGGTGGTCGGCGGACGGCTCGGCGTGGGCGTCGTAGGCGGCCGACCAGATGAGCTGCTTGCGCAGCCGCGCGGTGGCCGATTCGGGGTCGGCCCCGATGGTCGCCTTGTCCAGCGCCACCTGGTCGACCTTCCGCCAGGCCGCCGGAACCTTGAAGTACGTCTGCCCGTCGTCGTGGCGGACGTAGGTGAACTCGGCACGTGCACATCCCGTGAGCCCGCCGACCATGGCGGAGACGACCGCCACAGCTACCACGGCGAACCCGGCCCTTGATCTTTTCACCAGGGCTTACCTCCGCTTTACGGGTTAACGAGGTGGTTGTGCCCGTTTTCCAGACACCTCTCTCCTCTCTCGCCTCCCCCATCTGAGAAAAATTGACCAAATCTTTCCGGGAACCCGGCTTCACTTGTTACACAGTGCCGCTGTTGGATTCCCGACGTCATTGAACCCTCGGCTTCCGCCGGAGAACAGAGGCCGACGAGCCTTCTTTCGCGTATTTCTTCCGGTAACGACACGCACGTCCCCAATGACGCTTCCAGTGACGGCACGCCCGTCCCCGGCCGCGCTTCGCCGGGGCGGCCCGTCGTGGCCGGCCGAAAGCGCGAGTAACCGGAAAAGCGAAGGGCCGGGAAAGCGAAGGACCGGGAAAACGAAACCCCGGAACACGAAGGGCCGGAGGGGGCACCCCCTCCGGCCATTGTCGTCCCGGAACTCCCGGAACTCCCAGAACTCCTCTGCCCTCTCGGACCCCTCGGACCCCTCGGACCCCTCGGACCCCTCGGACCCCTCGGACCCCTCGGCACCCTCGGACCCTGAAGACTCCGAAGAGTCCGAAGAGTCCGAAGGCCCCTCGGACTTCTAGGTCAGGTCCTCGCACTTCTTCGCGCCGGGGTCGTCGGCCGCCTGCGGCACCCAGCGGACGTCGGCGATCTCGGCGTGCGCCGCCTCGCCGCCGGGGCCGATCCCGATGCCGCCCCAGTTCTCGGGGAGCCGATGAAACTCCGGTACGGCGCGACGCCGGTCCGGTTGAAGATCTCCATCTCCTCGCTCGCCTCACCGCCGCCGCCCCGCTCGCCACAGCCGAACGGGGGCGCGGTCTCGTCGAGCGTCCCGACCGGCCCGCTCCGGCCGCCGCGCAGGCCGTACCCGAGCGGGAACAGCGGGTCGTAGCCCTCGGCGCCCGGGTTCAGCGGCGACTGGCAGGCGCTCCTCGGCCACGAGTACGGCAGCCTGCCCGTGTAGCCGTCGCGGTGCCCGCCCCGGACGAGCAGGTCGGCGACGCCGCCGCCCTCGGTGCCGGGCAGCCACGCGGCGACGAACGCGTCGGAGCGGTTGAGCTCCTTGTTGACCCAGAGCGGCCGGCCGCCGACGTAGACGGTGACGACGGGCGCGCCCCTGCCGGTGACCTTGTCGAGCACCGCGAGGTCACCCGGGTAGAGCTTGGCGGCCTCCAGCGTGCGCCGCGCGAGGTCGCCGACGCCCTCGGCGTACGGCGTCTCACCGATCACCGCGACGACCGCGTCGTACGCCGACGGGTCGACGCCGTCACCGGTCTCGCTGAAGGTGACGTCGGCCGCGCCGAGCGTCTCGCGCAGGCCGCCGAGGATCGTCGTGCCGCCGGGGAAGTCGGCGTTGACGTTGCCGGTGCCCTGCCAGGTGAGGGTCCACCCGCCGGTCTGGTTCCGCAGGCTGTCGGCGCTCTTGCCGACCACCAGGACCTTGGAGTCTGCGGCGAGCGGCAGCACCCCGCCGTTGTTCTTGAGCAGGACCTGCGACCTGCGCACCGCCTCCCTGGCGAGCCTCTTCGACTCCATCGCGCCGGCCGACCCGGCGAAGGCGCGCCTGGAGGGCCTGGGGCCGTCGAGCACCCCGGCGCGCAGCTTCACGCGCAGGATGCGCGTCACCGCGTCGTCGACGCGCGCCACCGGGATCGCGCCGCTCTCGACCTGGGCGATCGTGTTGGCGATGAACGCCTTCCAGTCGTCGGGCACCATCACCACGTCGATACCGGCGTTGATCGCCTGGGCGCAGCTCCCGTTGGCGCACCCGGCGACCTGGCCGATGCCGTTCCAGTCGGAGACGACGATGCCGTCGAAGCCCATCTTCCGCTTGAGGATCTCGTCGACGACCCGCCCGCTGCCGTGCAACTTGCCCTCGTCGATGCCGAGGCCGGCGTTCCTCCAGCTGTTGAACGAGACCATCACGCTCTGGGCCCCGGCCGCGAGGGCGCCGTAGTAGCCCTGGCCGTGCACGTTGATCATCTCGGCCTCGGACGCGGGGGTGACGCCCTGGTCCACGCCCTTGAGGGTGCCGCCGTCACCGACGAAGTGCTTCGCGGTGGCGATGACGCCGTCCTGGCCGATGCCGCGCGGGTGCCCGCCCTGCAGGCCCCTGACGGCCTCGTACCCGTACGCCCGGGTGATCCGGGGGTCCTCGGAGAAACCCTCGTACGTGCGGCCCCACCGGTCGTCGAGGGGGACGGCGACGGTGGGAGCGAACGCCCACTCCTGGCCGGTGGCGCGCATCTGCCGGGCGGTCGCCGCCCCGATGTCGCGTACGAGACACGGGTCCTGGGCGGCGCCCAGCCCGATGTTGTGCGGGAAGACCGTCGCGCCGTGGACGTTGTTGTTGCCGTGGACGGCGTCGATGCCCCAGATGACGGGGATCTTCGCGCGGGTGGCGACGGAGGCGTTCCAGTAGGCGTCGGCGAGGTCGAGCCAGGCCTTCCGCGGGGCGTGCTTGTCCCGGCCCGGCCAGGAGCCGCCCCCGCTGAGCACCGAGCCGATGAAGTACCGCCCGACCTCGGCGGGGGTGATCGCGGCGATCTCCGGCTGGGTCATCTGGCCGACCTTCTCGGCGAGCGTCATGCCCGCGAGGATCCTCGCCACCCGCTTCTCGCCGGACCGGTCCTTCTCGATCCCGCTCCTGACCTCGGGCCACTCGGAGAGGGCGGGCGGTTTCCCCTCGATGCGGGCGCAGCCTCGGGAGTCCAGGGCGGGATTGCCGACCACCGGCCGCCGGCCGCCCGCCGAGGTCTCGGCACCCACGCCCGGCACTCCGGCGCTCCCACCTGACAGGAGGGCGAGACTCGCCAGCACCGCGAGTCCGCTCCGGAGGGCGCCCGGCCGGACGAAGGGTCTGGTCATCGAGGATCCGTTCTCCAGGCACCGCGACGGGCGTGGCGGGTCCCCCCGAGACCGCGCTGCGCAGATCCTGACGCTGCGACACGGCCGAGTCAATACTCGCGCGAGAGCGCTCTCTTGGGTGGATACGCGGCCTGTAGGTGGATCATGGCTCTCCGGCCACTTCCACCAGGGACATCCCCCACATCTGTGCCGTTGGCGCGACATTTGTGTGAGAGCGCTCTCAGCACCTCTTCCCCTCCTGGCTGCGAGGCGATTCCGGACGGCCGGAGGTCAGGAGGCGGGGGCACCCTCGCCGGGGGCCGGACTCCGGTGCGGCTCGGCGAGGAGTTCCTCGGGGATCACGTCGGGAACGCCGCGCAGGCTGACGAGCGAGACCGCCGCGAGGACGGCGATCGTCACCGCGGCGGTGATCGCGGTCACCTCGACCCCGGTGACGAAGGCCGTCCTCGCGGCCTCGGCGACGGCCTCCCCCAGCTGTCCGGGAAGCGTCGCGGCGGCCTCCAGGGCGGTGGGCAGCGACTCCCCGACGGGAACGGCCACCTCACCGGGCAGCCCGGCGGGAAGCCGGAGCTCGCCCCGGTAGACGCCGGTGAGGACGCTGCCCAGGACGGCGATGCCCAGCGCGCCGCCCAGCTCGAAGGAGGTCTCGGAGATCGCCGCGGCCGCTCCGGCCCGTTCCCTGGGCACGCTCGCGAGCACGGTGTCGTTGGTGACGGTGAACGTCAGCCCGATGCCCACCCCGCAGACGATCATCGGGGCGAGGAAGTAGAGGTAGGGGGTGTCGAGGGCGATCTGGCTGTAGCAGGCGAAGGCCGCGGCGGCGAGCGCCAGGCCGAGCGCCACCACCCTGGCCCGGCCCCAGCGGGTGATCAGCCCCGCCGCCAGCACCCCGCCGACCGCCGCCGACATGCCCCCGGGCAGTCCCGCGAGACCGGCCCGCAGGGGCGACCAGCCCAGCACGAGCTGGAAGTACCAGGCGAAGATCAGCGAGAGCGCGGACATGCCGAAGATGGCGACGAGGTTCGCGCCGACCGAGGCGGTGAAGGCCCGGCGCCCGAAGAGACGGACGTCGATCAGCGGTTCGGCGAGCCGGGTCTGCCGCCGGGCGAACAGCGCCAGCGCGGCGATCCCGACGACCCCGGGCACCAGGACACCGCCGGTGACGAGGCCGTGCACGGCAGCCTCCTTTACAGCGTAGATCACACCAATCACCCCGATAACGGACAGCGGCACGCTCACGAGGTCCACCCGCCCGGCGGCGGGGTTGCGCGACTCCGGGAGCACGACGAGGCCCACGAGCAGGATGAGCAGCATCACCGGCAGGTTGATCAGGAACACCGACCCCCACCAGAAACGGCCGAGCAGCAGGCCGCCCACGACCGGTCCCAGCGCGAACCCCGCCGCGCCCATCCCGCTCCACAGGCCGACCGCCGTGGTCCGCTCCTTGGGGTCGGTGAAGACGTTGCGGATGATCGACAGCGTCGAGGGCATGATCGTGGCGCCCGCCACCCCGAGCAGCACGCGGGCGGCGATGAGCAGCTCGGGAGTGGGAGCGTAGGCGGTCACCGCCGAGGCCGCGCCGAAGGCCACGGCACCGACGAGGAGCAGCCGCTTGCGGCCGATCCGGTCGCCGACGTTGCCCATCGTGATCAGCAGCCCGGCGAGCGCGAAGCCGTACGCGTCGCCGATCCACAGAATCTGGGTCGACGAGGGCCGCAGGTCCGCGACCAGCTGGGGAAGGGCGAGGTGCAGGACGGTGACGTCGACGGACAGGAGCAGCGCCGCCAGGCAGGCGACGGCGAGGGTCGCCCACCTGCGGCGACTCGTGATCGGGGAAAGATCGTTCATGCCCGCCATCGTGAACGGCGGCGCTGACGGCCCACGCACCTCCCGCTGACGCGCGTCGCGACGCGGGCGTGCGTCCGCGTGCCTCCACTCCGGCCATCCGGCCCGGACCAGGCCGGACCGTCAGATCCACAAGGCCTCGTCAGGGTCGTCGGGGCCCGGGGTCATCGGGGTCGTCGGGTCCGGGGTCATCGGGGCCCGGGGTCGTGGGGACCCGGGGTCGTCGGCGTCGTCAGCCCTGTCGGGGCCTCGATGCCATCCGGGCCGCCGGGGTCGCGGGGCCGCCGACGTCACGAGGTCACGAGGTCACGAGGTGAGCATCGCGAGGACCTCGCCCCGTGACATCCGGTTGCCCGCGTGCCATTCCTTCTCGTACGCGGCGTCGCCGGTCCGGGCGCGGACGGCCGCCGTCACGTCGGCGTCGGGGGCCGCCGCCGCGGTGCCGCCGAAAGCCGTGGCCGCGCCCAGCAGCCGGGCCGCGCCCTCGGCGTCGCCCTCCAGCAGCGTGACCTCCGCCAGGCCCTCGATCACCGAGGCCGCCACCGACGAGTAACGCCGCAGCGACGGTTCCAGCGCCCTGAGGTACCAGGTCCTCGCTCCGGGGCCGTCTCCGCCGGACACGGCGATCCGGCCCAGCTCGACGGTGATGCGCAAGCGGATCTCCGCGATGGTGTACCACCCCTGCGTGCACAGTTCCAGGGCTCTGAGGGCGATGGCGCGCGCCTCGTCCAGGTCCCCGCGGAGCCTGGCGACCTCGGCGAGGCCGCAGTGGACCTTGGCCATCACGTCGGGGGCACCCGCCCGGCGGGCGTGACCGGCCGCGCGGAGGTACTCGGCGTGGGCGGTCGCGAGGTCGCCGTCGCGTACGATCCCCGCGGCCTCGCGGCAGACGAGCTCCGCGATGTCCTCGTCCGACCCGAGCTCCTCCGCCAGGCGAAGCGCCTCGCCGCCCAGCGCGCGCGACGCGGCCCTGTCCCGCCGCAGGTCGGCGAGCCCGGCCAGCTCGGCCAGGGTGAGCGCGCTCCCCCAGCGCTCCCCGATGGAACGGAACAGCTCCAGCGCCTTCTCGAAGGCGTGCGCGGCGCTCTCGGGGTGACCGCCGTCCCGGTAGAAGTAGCCGTAACCGAAGTGGGACAGCGCCTGAAGCCACGGATCGGCGATGGCGGGCACCGGAAGTTTCGGCAGGAAGTCGGGCGGGCCGGTGAACATCGGCCACAGCATGGCCAGGAACGGCCACCGGTACGGCCGGTCGAGCGGCGGGATGATCGAGACGATGGTCTTCATCAGGGTGGGATGCCGGGGCGACCGCGACTCGCCGGAGGAGGACACGAGCACGCATATCGCGTACTCCTCCTCCATCCCCTCGACCGGCGCGAGTGCCCTCATCCTTTCAAAGGGCCCCGGCACGGAGCCGGCCGTGCTTCCCACCGGCAGGTATCCGGCCGGTCCCTCGGCCGGTGTGAGTTCCGTTCCCTCGACGGAGCCGGCCGCGCTCTCCGCCGGCATGTATCCGGCGGTTGTGAGTTCCGTCCCCTCCACGGAGCCGGGCGCGCTCTCTCCCGGCATGTGTCCGGCCGGTGCAGGTCCCGTCCCCTCCACAGAGCCGGCCGCGTTCGCCGTCGGCAGGTGCCCGATCGCGGCGAGCAGGTCGGCGGCGAGGGCCGCGCCCTCCGAGCGGCGGCCCCGCAGCCACCAGTACATGGCGAGCCCGGCGAGCAGCCGCAGCCCCCGCGCGATCCTTCCGGTGTCGACGGCCCAGCGCAGCGCGGCGTGCAGGTCGTCGCGCTCCTCGTCCAGCCGCCGCAGCCACTCCAGCTGCCCGGCGTCGCGCAGGTGGGAGTCCGCCGTGGCCGCCAGGTCCGCGTAGTACGCGGCGTGCGCCTCGCGGCGCGCCTCGGTCTCGCCGGTCTCGGCCAGCCGTTCCGCGCAGTACGCGCGGATGGTCTCCAGCATCCGGTAGCGCTCGCCCACCCGCTCGACGAGCGACTTCTCCGCCAGGGAGCTCAGCAGGTCCACGGCCTCGTCCTCGCGCAGCCCGCACACCCGTCCGGCCGCCTCCAGCGTCGCGCCGCCCACGAAGACGGTGAGCCGCCCGGCCAGCGACCGCTCGTCGTCGTCGAGCAGGTCCCAGCTCCAGGCGACCACGGCGCGCAGCGTCTGGTGCCGGGGCAGCGCGGTGCGGCTGCCGCGCGACAGCAGCCGGAACCGGTCGTCCAGCCGGGAGGCCACCTCCGCCACCGGCAGGGACCGCAGGCGCGCCGCGGCCAGCTCCAGCGCGAGCGGCAGGCCGTCCAAGGCGTGGCAGATGCCCAGCACCTGTTCGACGTTGGCGTCGTCGACGCGGAAACCGGGGCGTACGGCCGCCGCCCTGTCGGCGAAGAGGCGCACGGCCGGGTAGGTCAGGGCCTCTCCCGCGGCGGTGCCCGTCCTCGGCACCGGCAGCGGCGCGACCGGGTGGAGCACCTCACCGGTGATGCCGAGCGCCTCCCTGCTGGTGACCAGGACGCGCAGGCCCGGACAGACGGCGAGCAGGCGGTCGGCGAGCTCGGCGACCTCCGCGACCAGGTGCTCGCAGTTGTCCAGGACGAGCAGCACGGGCCGGTCGGCCAGCACGGCGACCAGCCTGTCCAGGGGCGCGGGCACCGGGCGTCCGCGGGCGGGGAGCAGACCGGCGTCGCGGGCGCCCAGCGCGCCGAGGACGGCCTGGGCCGCCTCCCCCTCACCAAGGACGGGGGCGAGTTCCACGAAGCACACGTCGCCCCGCTCCCTCGCGGCGACCTCACCGGCCAGCCGGGTCTTGCCCGCGCCGCCGGGACCGACCAGGGTGACCAGTCTCGCCTCGCCGAGCAGCGCGCGGAGCCTGGACATCTCGCTCTCCCTGCCGACGAAACTGGTCAGCGGGGCCCACAGTCCCGACCTGACCGGTCCGGGCCCGGCACCGTCGGCCGCGACGCCGGTGGAGGCGCCGGTGAGGGCTCCGGTGAGGGCGGGGTCGGCCCTGAGCACCGCCAGGTGCACGGCGGCCAGTTCCGCCGACGGGTCCACGCCGAACTCCTCGCCGAGGATCCGCCGGGCCCCCTCGTACACCTCCAGGGCCTCGGCCTGCCTGCCCGAGCCGTACAGGGCGCGCATCAGCTGCCCGTACAGCCGCTCCCTGAAGGGGTGGGCCGCGGTCAGCTCCTGCAGCTCGGCGACGAGCTCGCGGTGGCGGCCCAGCTCCAGCTCCGCCTGGACGCGGTCCTCCACGCAGTCGAGCCTGAGCCTCTCCAGCCTGGCCGAGGGCGCCTGGGCGAACGGCGCCTCCGCCACGTCGGCGAGCGCGGGCCCGCGCCACAGGGAGAGGGCCTCGCCCAGCAGCTCGACGGCCCGGCCGTGCTCCCCGGAGGCCACGGCCCGGCGGCCCTCGGCGGCGAGCCGTTCGAAGCGGTGGGCGTCGACGGTGCCGGGATCGGCCGCGAGGCGGTACCCCGCCGGGTGGAACTCGACCATCTCCTGGACGCCGAGCGCCCTGCGCAGCCGCGAGACCTGGGACTGCAGGGCGTTGGCGGCGCTCGCGGGGGGATCGTCGCCGTACAGGCCGCCGATCAGCCGCTCGGTGATCACCACCCTCCCCGCGTCGAGGAGGAGCATCACGAGCAGCGCGCGCATTCCCTGCCCGCCCACGACGACCACGCGCCCGCCGTCGAGCCGGATCCGGGTGGGACCGAGGATGTCGAACCGCATAGCCCGATTATCGTGGCTTCCCGCTTCCGGCCCCCCGCCTCCCGCTCGCGGCCCCCCGCCTCCCGCTCGTCGCCTCCCGCTCGTCGCCTCCCGCTCGTCGCCTCCCGCTCGCCGCTTCTCGCTCGCTGCTTCTTGCTCACCGTCGCCGTCCGTCGCCGATCACCGCCGATCGGGGTCCGCGCGTGTAACGCGGGATGATCTCTGGTACGACATATATCTATATGTCAGGACTTTAGGGAAAAAAGATCTTTCCCTGGCGCCGGAAGGGGCGGGGGCAGGCGGGGTAGGGACTCCACTGGCCGTCCCCGCCAGGGAACGGCTGCCGGGGGGCTCCACACGGAGGTGTTCGATGAAACAGGTCTACGGCTGGGACCAGGGCGAGAACGAGCCCGGGGACCTCTTCGGGGCGACCGTCGAGAACCTGTTCGCCGAGGTGTGGTCCAGGGAGGGGATCTCGAACCGCGACCGGCGCGTGCTGCTGGTCGGCCTGCTCCTCGGACAGGGCATGCACGAGGAGCTCGGCCTCCAGCTGGACGCGGCGCTGCGGACCGGCGACCTCACCCCCGACGAGCTCCGCGAGATCGTCGTCTTCCTCACCCACTACGCCGGATGGCCCCGGGGCGCCAGGATCAACGGCCAGGTCGAGGAACTGATCGCCCGCGTCATGAGGTCCTGACACCCCACGCGACCGGCCGATCGTCCGCCTTCGAAGTCGTGACGTCCCACACGACCGGCCTACCGCCTGCCTCCGAGGTCCTGACGCCCCACGCGACGGCCGTCCACCTTCGAGGACGCCCCACGCGACCGGCCTACCGTCCGCCTTCGAGGTCGTGGCGTCCCGCGTACACAGCCGGGCGATCGTGATGTGGGGTCAGAGTCTCTCGACGTTGGGGCCCCGGCAGCGGTTCCTGGTGTCGAAGACGAGGGCGCTCGCCCGCTGGACCAGCTCGTAGTCGAAGCAGTCGTGGTCGGCGAGGACCACCACCACGTCCGCCGCCGCCAGCTCCCGTTCCGAGAAGGTGACGACCTCGACGCCCTGCGGCAGCAGGAAGCAGTCCACGTGCGGGTCGGCGGCCCGTACGTCCGCGCCCAGCTTGCGAAGGCCCCTGACCACGTCGATCGCGGGTGACTCGCGGCAGTCTCCGGCGTTCTTCTTGTACGCGAGGCCGAGCGCGAGCACCCGGCTGCCGTTGACCGGCTTGCGCAGCCGGTTCAGCGCGAGACCGACCCGGTGCACGACGTGGTCCGGCATGTGGTCGTTGATGTCGTTGGCCAGCTCCACGAACTGGAAGTTGTGCCCCAGGCTGCGCTTGACCTTCCACGACAGGTACGACGGGTCGATCGGCAGGCAGTGCCCGCCGACGCCGGGCCCCGGGGTGAAGCGCATGTAGCCGAACGGCTTGGTGGAGGCGGCGTCGATGGCCTCCCAGACGTCGATGCCGAGCTGCTGCGCGAAGATCGACAGCTCGTTCACCAGGGCGATGTTGACGTGCCTGAAGGTGTTCTCCAGGAGCTTGCACAGCTCGGCCACCCTCGGCGAGGAGACGGGCACGACCTCGTCCACGATCCGCGCGTAGAAGGCCCGGATCCGCTCCAGGGACGCCCCGTCGACGCCGGAGACCACCTTGGGGGTGTTCTCCAGGCGCCAGCGCCCGTTGCCCGGGTCGATCCGCTCCGGGCTGTAGCCGAGGTGGAAGTCCCTCGGCGCGCACAGCCCTGACCCCTCCTCCAGCAGGGGCTGCAGGTATTCCTCCGTGGTCCCCGGATAGGTGGTGGACTCCAGCACCACCGCGGCGCCCCGTCGCAGCATGGGAGCGAGCGACTCCCCCGCCGCGCCGATGTGGCGCAGGTCGGGAACGCCCTCGCGGAGCGGGGTCGGCACGGTCACCACGCAGACGTCGAACCCCTCGGCGGCGGCGTAGTCGGCGGCGGCCAGATAGCGGCCGGTGCGGTGGGCGGCGGCCAGCGTCTCGTCGCCGACGTCCTCGACGTAGGACTCTGCGGCGTCGAGCCGCTTGATCCTGCGGCGGTCGACGTCGACGCCCACCACGTCGAACCCCGCCGCGACGGCCCGCATCGCCAGGGGCAGGCCGACGTACCCCTGACCGACCACGACCAGTTTCTCTCCCACGGCAGGACCTCCACCACCTCGGAAAAAAAGAGAATACGACCCGACTTTAGGAGAAGGTAGTATCGCCAGGCCGATTCAACGACAATCCGGGTGTGTCGCGAACCGGTTTCCCCGAAACGAGACGCCCGCGACCAGCGTCATTCAAAGCGTAATATCCAGTAACATCTCCAAGCAAAGAGGAAAATACCTCATATTTCTAATACTTAAATCGTCTTCCCAGCTCAGGGCGCCCTCCGGAGCGCATCCGGCCATCGAACGGAAGAGGCCCGTCCGCCCGCATGTCGGTCCGCGCGAGCGGTAAGGATCATCAGTAACATTCATCCGTGCATTCGACCTGCGGCATCGATGCCGAACCAGAGAAGAGGGTCGGTTGATGGCGGGCGGCACGCGTCCTCGCGTCCTTCCGCGAAATCCCGTCCCCGCCCCGCCCCCGGCTCCTCCCGGCACCCCCGCGGACGCCCTGGAGACCTTGGACACCTTGGACGCCTTGGACGCCCCGGCGAGGATCCCCTTCAACAGGACGCATCTGTCCGCGAACGAGCTCGACTACCTCGCGGAGGCCGTGCGCCGGGGGTCCACCTCCGGGGACGGGCCGTTCACCAGGCGGGCGGCCGGGCTGCTCAAGGAGATGACCGGGGCCGGGCAGGTCCTGCTGACCACCTCCTGCACGCACGCCCTGGAGATGTCGGCGATCCTGCTCGACCTCCGGCCCGGCGACGAGGTGATCATGCCGTCGTTCACCTTCGTCTCGACGGCGAACGCCTACGCCCTGCGCGGCGCGGTGCCGGTCTTCGTCGACTGCAGGCCCGACACCCTCAACATGGACGAACGGCTGATCGAGGCCGCGATCACCGCCCGTACGCGGGCCGTGGTGGTCGTCCACTACGCCGGGGTCGCGTGCGCGATGGAGGAGATCGGCGAGATCTGCGACCGGTACGGCCTCCCCCTCGTCGAGGACAACGCCCACGGGCTGGGAGGCTCCTACCGGGGGCGTCCGCTGGGGGCGTTCGGCGGCCTGGCCGCGCAGAGCTTCCACGAGACCAAGAACGTGCAGTGCGGGGAGGGCGGCGCGCTGCTGCTCAACGACGCCGCCCTGATGGCGCGCGCCGAGGTCGTCAGGGAGAAGGGCACCGACCGCAGCCGCTTCTTCCGCGGCCAGGTGGACAAGTACCGGTGGGTCGACATCGGCTCCAGCTACCTGCTGTCGGACATCCTCGCCTCGCAGCTCACCTCCCAGCTGGAGTCGTTCGCCGAGACCCAGGCCCGGCGCCTCGCCGTCTGGCGGAGCTACCACGAGGGCCTGGCCGGGTGGGCTGCCGCGAACGGCGTCTCGCTGCCGACGGTCCCCGACGGGTGCGAGCACCCCGCGCACCTGTACTACCTGCTGCTCCCCGACCTGGAGAGCCGCCGCGCCCTCATCGCCCACCTCGGCGACAGGGGGGTGCAGGCGACGTTCCACTACCAGCCCCTGCACGCCGCCCCGGCCGGGCTGCGGTACGGCCGGGTGGCCCCGGGCGGGTGCCCGGTCACCGAGAGCGTCGCCGACCGCCTGGTGCGGCTGCCGCTCTTCGCCGACCTGGGCGCGTCCGGCGTGACGCGCGTGATCGACGCCGTCCTGAGCCACGAGGTGAACCGATGTCCTGGCGGGAGGTGACGGGGAGCGGGGTCCCGCGCATCGCGGAGTCCCCGCTCGACTCGGCCAGGTTCGGCCGTCCGGTGGAACGCCTCACCGTCCCGGCGGGGGCCGGGTCGCCGTTCCCCGCGGTCCGCGAGGCCGTCCTGGGGTCGCGGGCGGACGTCGTCGTGCTCCGCTACCCGGCCGAGCACGTCGGCTGGTTCGCCGAGCTGACCGCGCTCGGCCGCACCGCCGTGTTCGCGGACTCGCTGGCGTACTGGCGCCTGCGCGCGGGCCGCGGGCGCGCGCCGGAGCCGCCGGGGGACCTCCAGCCGACGCAGCGGGTCACCCCGGCGGCGGTACGCGAGTCGATCTCCGACATCTTCGCCGCCTACCGGAACCACTACGTGGCCAACCCGCTGTTCGGCACCGCCGAGGCGCTGGCGGGCTACCGGGAGTGGGCGCTGCGGTCGGCCTCGGAGGGAGGGTGCGTGGCACTGCTGAAGTGGAACCCGCCTGCCCGCTCCGGCTCCGACTCCAGCTCCGCCCCCGGTCCCGACTCCGGCTCTCGCTCCGATTCAGCCCCCGACCCCGACTCCGGTTACGGTTCCGCCGCGCCTCTGGAAACGCTCTCGCGCACCGCACCCGCGGAAGAGCTTCCGTCCGCCGCGTTTTCGCCTGCCACGTCCCCGGAAGGCGGTCCTCACCCCGCCACGGCCGGGGACGGGATCCTCGCGCTGGCCACGCTCGCGGACGACGACGAGCGGACGGAGATCCTGCTCGCCGGTGTGGCCTCCAGGGCCCGGGGGCGCGGCCTGTACGCCCACCTGCTCGCGGCCGTGGAGGGACGCGCCCTGGCGCGCGGCGCGCGGGAGGTCGTCATCTCCACCCAGGGGCACAACACCGGCGTGCAGCGGGCCTGGGCGAGGTACGGGTTCGAGCCCGCCCTCACCTTCCTCACCGTTCACCTGGTCCGGAGCCGGCTGCTGCGTGGACGGCGACGGTAGTGCCGCCCGGCTGCCGGGGCACCCCCGGGGCGGCCGGGGACCCGGTGCGCTCGCACACGACGTAGGCGGGCCGCCCCATGCCGTTGCCGTGGACGCGCCCGACGTACTCGCCGAGCACGCCGACGGACAGCAGCTGGGCGGACGAGAAGATCGCGATCATCGACGCGATGGTGGTGAACCCGGCCACCGTGGTGTCGCCCGCGGCGAAGCGCCACAGGACGGCGCAGCCCAGCAGGAGGCCGACGACACCGGTGAGGAACCCGAGATAGCTGGCCGCGCGGAGCGGGGCCGTGCTGTAGCCGAAAAGCATGTTCGCCGCGTGCCGCAGCAACAGGCCCGGCGTGTAGTTCGAACGCCCGTGGTCGCGCTCGTCCATGTCCACCGGGACCGACCCCACCCGGGTGGTCACCCACGACAGGGCCACGTCGACGCAGGTGTGCGGGCCGGACAGTCCCTGGAAGCCGTCGCGCAGGCGCGTACGGAAGGCGCGGAAGGCGCTGATCGTCCGCGCGGCGCGGATGCCCAGCCCACCGGCCATCGCGGCCTTGACCGACCGGGAGGCGAGGCTGCGGACCAGCCCGTGCTCCTCGCGGCGCGGGACGCCGTACACGAGGTCGAGGCGGTCGCCCTCCAGGGCGGCCAGCAGGAGGGGGATCTGCTCCGGCGGGTGCTGCAGGTCGTCGTCCATGGTGACGACGACCTCGAACTCCGCCTCCCTGATCCCGGCGACCAGCGCGTTGTGCTGGCCGTAGTTGCGGGACAGGCGCAGGGCGCGCACGCCGTCGACGCGCCGCGCGAGCTCGGCGGCCGTCCTCCAGGTGTCGTCCGGGCTCCCGTCGACGACGAGGATCACCTCGTGGGGGACGGACAGCTCGCGGAGGACCGCCGTGAGCCTGGTCACCAGCACCGGAAGGGTCCGCGCGGAGCGGTAACACGGAATGACCACCGACACGGACATCAGTCCCCCGAATTGTTTCCCGCCGCGGGATAAAATCCATTTGATCATCGCGCGACGCATTCCGAAAAAGGCCCGGCATGGTGTACGTCAGAAATCGGAACAATCACCGGAAGCACACACATGACCGGCGGCGAGGTTTTATCCCCGCTCTTGGGGGACAGCGCATCACATACCTGGTGGCGAGCGCCACGACGGCCCTGCTCTATTGCTCTCTCCTGGGCCTGGGATTGCTCGCCGCCAACGATGCGGTCCCGTACCTTCTGCTCGCCATGGCGGCCCATCTGACGACCGTGGTGATCGTCTACCCCTGGTACAGGCTGGTGGTCTTCCGGGCGCGCGGCCGGTCGTGGCTCGCCGGTTACCTGCGGTTCTACGCGGTCGGGCTCGGGTTCCTCGCGACCTCGCTCGCCGGGCTCCCGGTGCTGGTGGAGCTGTTCGGCCTTCCCGTCATGGCGGCTCAGGCGCTGCTGCTGGCCGTCAGCCCGGCGGTCAGCTACGCGATACACCGGGCCTGGACGTTCCGGGAGAACACGAACGCCCGGCCCCGGTAACGCCTTTTCCATTTCCCCGCCAAAACGATGGCGGCGAACGGCGGCCGGCCGGGTCTCCCCATAGCTTTCAACGGACGACCGGCCGCCGTGACCACGCGTTCCTCGTGGAGGGATAGAGCGATGAAGGCACTTGTTCTGGCGGGTGGTAAAGGGACGAGGCTGCGCCCGCTCACCCACACGTCCGCGAAACAGCTCGTCCCCGTCGCCAACAAACCGGTCCTCTACTACGGGCTGGAGGCGATCAGGGACGCGGGGATCACGAGTGTCGGCGTCATCGTCGGCGACACGGGCCCCGAGGTCCGGGCGGCCGTCGGCGACGGTTCGCGGTTCGGCCTCGACGTCACCTACATCCGGCAGGAGGCCCCGCTCGGCCTGGCCCACTGCGTGCTGATCGCCCGCGAGTTCCTGGGCGACGAGCCGTTCGTGATGTACCTGGGCGACAACTTCCTGCTGGGCGGCATCGCCGACCTGGTGAACGCTTTCCACGGGGCCGGTCACGACGCGCAGATCCTGCTCACGAAGGTCGCCGAACCCCAGTTCTACGGGGTCGCCGAGCTGGGACCCGACGGGGAGATCGTCGGACTGGAGGAGAAGCCGCGGAACCCGCGCAGCGACCTCGCGATCGTCGGCGTCTACACCTTCTCCCCCGTCGTCCACGAGGCGGTCCGGTCGATCATGCCCTCCGCCCGCGGCGAGCTGGAGATCACCGACGCGATCACCTGGCTCATCCGCAACGGCCACCGGGTGCACTCGCATCTGGTCACCGGCTACTGGAGGGACACCGGACGGCTGCAGGATATGCTGGAATGCAACCGTATGGTCCTGGAGGCGCTTGAGCCCGACGTCAGGGGGACGGTGGACACGCACTCCGAGATAACCGGGCGCGTCGACCTCGGGCCGGGCGCGACCGTCGAGCGGTCGGTGATCCGGGGCCCGGCCATCATCGGCGCCGGCACCAGGATCGACGGCTCGTACATCGGCCCCTACACCTCGATCGGCGAGGGGTGCGTGCTGGAGGAGGCCGGGGTCGAGTACAGCATCGTCCTCGGCGACTCCGCCATCAGAGGTGTCTCCGGGCTCACGTACTCCCTGATCGGCCGGAACGTGGAGGTGACGAGGGCCGTGGGACTGCCCAACACGCATCAGCTCATGATCGGTGACCACAGCAGGGTCCAGGTGCGCGCATGAGGGTCCTGGTCGCCGGCGGCGCCGGCTTCATCGGTTCCCACTACGCGCGCTCGCTGCTGTCCGGGCTCTACCCCGGATGGGAGGACGCCCGCGTGACGGTGCTCGACAAGCTCACCTACGCGGGCAACATCGCCAACCTCGGCCCGGTCTCCGGCCATCCCCGGCACACCTTCGTCAGGGGCGACATCACCGACGCCCGGCTCCTCGCCGACCTGCTGCCGGGCCACGACGTCGTGGTGAACTTCGCCGCCGAGACGCACGTCGACCGCTCGATCACCGGCCCCGGGGACTTCGTCCTCACGAACGTGCACGGCACGCAGTGCCTGCTCCAGGCGGCGCTGGAGGCCGGTGTGCGCACGGTCGTGCAGGTGTCGACGGACGAGGTGTACGGGTCCATCGAGACGGGCTCGTGGGACGAGTCGCGTCCGCTGCTGCCCAACTCACCCTATTCTGCGGCCAAGGCGGGATCCGACCTGCTGTGCCGGGCCTACCACCAGACCTACGGGCTCGACGTGCGGGTCACCCGCTGCGCCAACAACTACGGCCCGTACCAGCACCCCGAGAAGATCATCCCGCTCTTCGTCACCAACCTGATCGACGGGCGCCGCGTCCCCCTGTACGGGGACGGCGAGCACGTCCGCGAGTGGCTGCACGTCGACGACCACTGCGCGGCCATCCAGCTCGTACTGGACAAGGGGCGGCCCGGCGAGGTCTACAACATCGGCGGCGGGGCCGAGCTGACCAACCGGGAGCTCACCGGACGGCTGCTGGCGGCCTTCGGCGCGGGCTGGGACATGGTGGAGACCGTGCCGGACAGACTGGGGCACGACCGGCGCTACTCGGTGGACAGCGGCAAGATCCGCGCGATCGGGTACGAACCCCGGGTGGGCTTCGACGAGGGGCTGGAGGGCGTCGTGCGCTGGTACCGCGACCACGAGAGCTGGTGGCGCCCCGTGAGACGCACCGGCCGCTGACCGTGGTCCGGGACGCCCGCCGCGCGGCGGGCGTCCCGGACCCGGGAGCGTTTCCCATCCGCCAAGCTCCCCGAAGCCACGAAACGTCCCCCCGTCCACGAGCGCACGGACACGCACGAGCGTTCACACGCACGCGGGCGTCCACACGCACGAGCATCCGCGCATGCGGGCGTCCGCACACGCGTACGGGCGCACACGTCTGGGAGGACACATGGAGGCCACGGAGATTCTCCGCACCGTCGAGGTGGAGGACCGCCACTGGTGGTACCGCGAGCGGCGCGCCCTCCTCGCCCGCGAGCTCCGCGAGCTGCGCCGGATCGGGCCGCCCGGCAGGGCGCTCGACATCGGCGCGGCCGGGGGCGGCAACACGCGCGTACTCGTCGCGCACGGGTGGGACGCGCTGGTCGCGGACTTCTCGGAGACCGCGGTGGAGCTCGCCAGGGAGCGCGGCCTGCGGGCGATCCACGCCGACGCGCGGGACCTGCCCCTGCCGGACGCGGGCTTCGACCTCGTCACCGCGTTCGACGTGCTGGAACACATCGGGGAGGACGACAGGGCGGCCGGCGAGCTGGTGCGCGTGCTCCGGCCGGGAGGGACGGCGCTCATCACGGTCCCCTGCGACATGGCGCTGTGGTCGGCGCACGACGTGGCGTCCGGCCACGTCCGCCGGTACACGCGGGAGGGGCTGTCCGCCCTGCTGACCGGCGCGGGCCTGGTCGTCGACCGCCTGTGGAGCTGGAACGTCCTGCTGCGGCCGGTCGTCGCCCTCCGCAGGAGGCGCATCTCCGGCTCGGACGTCACGGAGACGCCGCGCCTGGTGAACGCGGCCCTCACCGCCGTGGTCGTGGCCGAGAGATACCTGCCCGTCGGCTCGCTACCCGGGGTCTCCCTGGTCGTACGGGCGCATCGTCCCTGATCCGCAGCACTCGATGCCGTGGCGGTGACCTGTGCCGTCGCGGTGACCTGTGCCGTGGTGGTGCTCCGTGCCGTGGCACCGGCCCGTGCCGTGGCGGTGCTCCGTGCCGTGGCGGTGCTCCGTGCCGTGGCGGTGCTCCGTGCCGTGGCGGTGACCTGCGCCGTGGCGGTGACCTGTGCCGTGGCGGTGACCTGCGCCGTGGCGGTGCCAAGTGGCATGGCCAGTCACCTGGATGGCCGAACTTTTCGCAGACATTCCCGTCGCGTGCCCGCAGGATCCCCGGCCCGGCCCGGCGGGCTCCGTACGATTCCTGCCATGACGATCTCCGCTGTCGTGCGCAACGCCGTCCGGCCGGGCTACCTCCCGGTCATGGCGCGCAAGGTGTGGTCGCGGGTCGGCTCGGGGCACGGCCGGGAGAGGGAGGCCGCCCACGCGTGGGCGGCGGCGCGGGCCGAGGACATCGGCGCCTGGGGCTGCCGCGTCGACGGGGCTCTGTGGCGGGAGAGCGCGGACGCCGCCCGTTCCCTCGCCGAGTCGGCCCGGCCGAGGGTCGAGGAGCTCGTCGCGGCCGGTGTCGACCTGGGCGGTCCCGGCGGCGTCGAGCTGCTGTACTTCCTCACCAGGATCCTGCGGCCGGACACCGTGCTGGAGACGGGCGTCGCCGCCGGGTGGTCCACGTCGGCCGTGCTCGCGGCGGTGCGCGCGAACGGGACCGGCCATCTCCATTCGAGCGACTTCCCCTTCTTCCGGCTTCCGGAGCCCGAGCGGTACGTCGGGTGGGTCGTCCCCGACGCGCTGAAGGGTCCCTGGACGCTGCGCGTCAGGGGTGACCGCAGGAACCTGGAGGAGATCCTGCTCCCCGGGACGAGGGTGGACCTGGTCCACTACGACTCCGACAAGACCCGGCGGGGACGGGAGTCCTTCCTGCTGCGGGTGAGCCCCCACCTGAGCGGGAACCACGTCGTCGTCATGGACGACATCCAGGACAACCTGGTCTTCCAGGAGTACGCGGAGACCCAGGACCTTTACCGCGTCTTCCCGTACGGGGGAAAGTTCATCGGTGTCACGGGACCGGGACTTGCGGCCGTCGAACGGGCGGCCCGGGACGACGACGTCACCCTCGGCGACCCGGGGGCGGCCCCTCTCCCGGCCGACCCGGGGTAGCGGGATCCCCGGGGACCCGGGGTAACAGCGTCACATCGACGCCCCGAGAGTAGCGGTGGCCCCCGGGGGGCCAGGAGTAGCGGTGCCCCTCTCGGCGGACCTCCCGGCCGACCCAGATGCCCCGGCCGACCTCCCGGACGACCTGACGCCCCTGGGCGACCCGACGACCCCCGGGCGACCGCGAACACCTGGCAAAAGGCCGGGAAAGACATCGCCGGGCGTGAGTGCCGGGGACGGCCGGGGTCGCTCGTCTCATCAGGCTCGGGCGCATGGCAGAAACCCCGCCCCGCCGATCTCCCGCACTGGGTTCGCTCATGACCGCCGGAGACGGCGCGACGGACGACCTCCCGGTCGGTGAGGTGCCCGCCGCCCCTTCCCGGGGGGTGAGAGCCCTGTGGCGGTGGGCGCCCGCCGTGCTGACGGCCGTCCTCACCGGAACCGTGCTCGCCCGCTACGGCGTCTCCGTACCGGACATGATCGTTTTCTTCCTCTACGTCGTGCTGGGCGTGGGGGCGCCGGGCGTGCTGCTGCTCAGGGCCCTGTACCGGGGCAGGCGCACCCTCGCGGAGGAGGTCGCGCTCGGGACGGCGCTCGGCTACGCCGTGGAGGTGTTCGCCTACGTCGGCGCCCGTGCCCTCGGCCTGCCGCTGCTCGTCCTGGCCTGGCCGGTATGCACCTACCTGCTCTTCCTCGTCGTCCCGCGGCTGCGCCGGCACTGGACGGGTGCCCCGTCCCGCAGGATCGAGGCACCCGCGTGGTGGTCCTGGTCCCTCACCCTGGTGCTGGGGTACCTGCTCGCCTGGAGCGCGGGGGCGTTCTTCGGGCTCAACGGCCTGACCTGGCCCGCGTTCGGGACGTCCTCCCCCGACATGCCGTTCCACCTGGCCCTGGTCGGCGAGCTGAGGCACCACGTGCCCCCCACGGCGCCCATGGTCGCCGGGGAGCCGCTCTCCTACCACTGGTTCGTCTACGCGCACCTGGCGGCGGCGAGCTGGGTGACGGGGGTGGAGCCGCTGGTGCTGCTGCTCCGCCTGGGCATGCTGCCCGTCGTGGCCGCGTTCGTGGTCCTGGCCGGGATGACCGGGCGGCGGGTCACGGGTTCCTGGACGGGCGGGGCGCTCACCCTGGCCGGCACGATCTTCGTGGCGACCCCGAGCCTCTACCTCGGCAGGAACGGGGCGTTCACCTGGGGCGGGGTTCCCGACCTCATGTGGGCGAGTCCCACCCAGACGTTCGGGGCCCTCATGTTCGCCCCCCTCGTCATCCTCCTCCTCGACCTCCTCGAACGCCGTCGGCGGGCCTCCGGCCGCTGGCCGCTGCTGCTGATCTTCCTGATGGCGGCGACGGGGGCGAAGGCGACGTACGTCCCGCTGCTGGGCGCGGGGCTGCTGGCGGTGGCCGCGGCCGAGGTGGCGCGGCGGCGGCGGCCGTCCGCGACCGTCCTCGCCGCGCTGGGGGCGACGGCGGCGTGCCTGCTGTTCGCGCAGCTCGTGCTGTTCGGCGGCGCGAAGCAGGCGATCGTCGTCGATCCCCTCTCCTTCATGCGGACGGCCTGGCGGGAGCTGACCGGCGCGGGGGACGCGGCCGATCCGTCGCCGGTGTCGACCGCGGCGGTCACGGCGGTGTTCCTGCTGGGCTGGGCGGTCACCTGGGGCGGGGTCGCCGGGCTGCTGGGCCGTCCGCGGCTGTTCGTCCGTCCGGGGGTGATGCTCATGCTCGGCATCGGCGCGGCGGGGCTCGGCGCGGCCCTGCTGTTCGGGCATCCGAGCCGGAGCCAGCTCTTCTTCCTCTGGGGCGCCTACCCCTACCTGGCGGCCGTCGCGGCCCTCGGGATCGTCACCCTGGCGCGGCGGTCCGGGCAGTCGCGCCGCGCGACGCTGCTCGCGGCCGGTGCCGGGCTCGCCGCGGCCTACCTGATCCCCGTCCTGTGCGGCGTCAGGATCCCGCTGGGTCCCGGACGGGACGACCTCCCCCTGTACCTGCCGTACGCCGTGCTGGCCGGGGCCGTCCTGACGGCGACGGCCGTCCTCGCCGTCACGAGGGGGCGCCTGCGCGCCCTGTCCCTCGTCGTCACCGCGCTCGCGGCCGTCGGCCTGCCCGCCGACGTGCACGCGCGCGTCCTCTCGACCCTCTTCGCCGTACGCGGCGACGGCGGGACCGGCCAGGGCGCGGAGACGGCGACGGCACCGCCACCGGGTCTCCTCGCCGCCGGGCGCTGGTTGCGCGACCACTCCGATCCCGGCGACCTGGTCGCGACGAACGCGCACTGCCGCTGGGGGCTGGAGGACCCTTGCGACAGCCGTCACTTCTGGGTGGCCGCGTTCTCCGAGCGGCGCGTCCTCGTCGAGGGGTGGAGCTACACGTCGAGGAACAACGCCCGCTGGCGTCCCGGCCTGCCGACGACGCGCTTCCCGTTCTGGGACGGCGAGCTCATCGGGCTGAACGACGCGGTCTTCGCGTCCCCCACCGCCGACGCCGTCCGGCGGCTGCGCGACCGGTACGGCGTGCGCTGGCTCCTCGCCGACGAACACCTGCGGATCTCCGATCCGGGGCTCGGGGAGCTCGCGACACTACGGTTCCGTTCGGGCGACTACGCCGTCTACCGGCTGCCCGACGGCCCGGCATGACGTCTGTGACGTCTGTGACGTCTGTGGCGTCACACCGGGTCCGCGCGCGGTCGCTGGGCGGGGACGTGTCCAGCGAGTTCGCGGCCCCTCGGCTCGGGTCGCGGGCGGCCGGGTGAGGCGGTCGGGTGAGGCGGCGCCCCACGCGACCGCGGACAGCAGGCTCACGACCATGACGATCGGTATCCGCTGACGGAAGATCAGCCCGATGTTGGACATGGTGGTGGCGTAGGCGATCGTGCCCGGCACGACGAACAGCAGCAGGATCAGCAGGGCCCTCGGGTTCCGGCGCCACAGCAGGCCGGCCCCGCGCACCGCGAGATAGAGGAAGTAGTACCAGAACAGCGTCTCGACCTTGGCGAGTTGCAGCACGGTGCTCCCCTCGGTCCACGGGAAGGGCGAGAAGAGCGTGTAGAACAGCTTCGACGGGAGCGCGCTCCACGCGTTGCCCTCGTCCTGGAACACCACCCCCGAGCCTCCCTCGGCGTTCGCCTGGCGGAAGGTCTCCGACTGGCCGCGCTCCAGCTGCTCCTGCACCTCGGCGATGGGCGTGTCCTCGAACATCACCTCGGAGGAGAGCATGACGGGCACCAGCATCGCGATCAGGAAGGCGAGGAAGCACAGGAGCTGCGCCCGCTGGAGCCTCGTGAAGGCGAACAGGATCGGCAGCCCGCACATGAACACCATGTAGGGCCGTACGTTCCAGAGCGTCCACAGCAGCGGCCCGAGCAGGAGCAGCTTCGGGACGCTGATGCTCCGCGCGTTCGAGACCGCGAGGAAGAGGCAGGTGACGGCGAGGAACGCGCTGAAACCGTCCTTGAACATGTCGGACGTGTGCAGCAGCAGCGCGGGGAAGAACGCCATCACGGCGAGCAGCCGGAACGCCGACCGCTCGCCCGCGCCCAGGAGCAGCGCGAACCGGTACATCACGATGACCAGCCCGCAGGCGACGAACGCCACGAGGGCCGTGCAGGCCAGCGAGGCCGGGCCGCCGCACAGGTAGACAATCAGGGCGAAGAGGTTGCACGGCAGCGCCGCGGAGTAGAGATCGGGGATCTGCTCGGAGGTGACGAACTGGAACCCGTACCGGTCCCAGTACTCGACGATCTGCAGGGCCTTGGTCTCGTAGACGTAGTTGTCGCCGCCGTACGCCAGGACGCCGGAGCGCATCACCACGGCGTGCACGGCCAGCCGGGCGGCGAAGGCCAGGCCCAGGATCCAGAGGGCCTTCCCCAGCAGGTGCCCGTCGAAGCTCGCGTGGACGACCAGGAAGAGCACCAGCGCGATGGCCACGACGATGAGGTATTCCACCGGAGATCACTCGCGAATCTGTCAGGGGCGTTCGACGCCGGGACCGGGGCGGGGGTTTCCGGCGTCGGAGCAGTGGCTTCCGCGACGGCCACAGCCGTGGGCACGGGCACGGGCACGGCTACGGGCACCGCCGGGACGATCATGGACGGTGGCCGCCTCCGCCACCTTGCAGACTGTATTGACCGGCCCCGGTGCCCACCCGCGCCCGTCACCGCGAGGCTCGCCAATTCCGGGCAAAGAAACACGGCCCCGGAGAACCGCCCGGCGCGCGTCCCGGCCTTCCTTCCGGCACTGCGCGCGCCCAACCTTCCCTTCGACATGACGCGCGTCCCGGCCCTCCGCCCCCCGCGCGTCTCACCCCTCCGCCCCGGCGCGCGTCCCGTCCCTGCGCCCGGCGCGCGTTCCGGGCCTCCTTTCAGCCCGGCGCGCACCCTGGCCTTCCCCACAGGGAGAGCAACCCGGTATGAGGCTGTTCTTCGCCTTCGGGGAAATTTGGCGGTGAAACTCCCGCACGCGGGGCGAATGACGGCATCGGCGGTCGCCCGCTCGTACGATCCCCATGCGCGAACCACTTCGCGAATCCCAGCCTTCCCGACCGGAAGGACATCTCACCTCCGCAGCGGGTCCCCGGGCCCGCCGTGCCCGTGCGCCGTGCGCCGCGACGCCTCGCGGTCGCAGGGGGGACGCGCCGTCGGCGGAGACGTTCTCCGAGAGAGGTCGCCATGAGGATTCTCCGTATCGGCTACCGGCTGCCGCCGGAACCCGGCGGCAAGGAACGCCACATCGAGCGGCTCAGCCGCGAGCAGATCCTCCGCGGCCACGAGGTGCACGTCGCCCACCGGCTCGGGGAGACGCCGGAGGGCGCGAGAACGGTGCCGCTGGCGCCGACCCGGGTCAGCCGCGCCCTCTCCTGGAGGTCCGACGTGGTCGCCTTCGGCGCCGAGTGCGCGCGGGCGCTCCCCCGCGTGGGCCGGGTGGACGTCGTCCACCTGCACGGCGACCATCGCGAGGCCCTCGCGCTGGGAGCCGCGGCCCGGCGCCTGGGCGTCCCCCTCGTGCTCACGGTCCACGGCGCGCTCACGGCTCGCCACCGGGCGGTGATGCCGCGGGCCTTCCGCCACGTCGACGGTTTCATCGCGCTGGGCGACCGGCCCGCCGAGGACCTGGTCGCGGCCGGGATACCGGCCGGACGGATCCGTACGATGTCCAGCGGCCTGGACCTCGCCCACCTGTCGGGGTTCCGGAGGCGGGGTCCGGCGGAGCCCGGCCTGGTCGTCAGCGTCGGCGCGTTGGAGAAGGTGAAGGACCACGCGGTGACGATCCGCGCGTTCCGCGAGCTGCGCGCCACCTGTCCCGGGTCGCGCCTGGTCATCGTCGGTGAGGGGAGCGAGCGCGCCCGTCTCGAACGGCTGGCCGGGCCGGGCTCGGGGGTGGAGTTCGCCGGGCGGCTGCCCGCCGACGAGGTGTACGCGCTGGTCGGCACGGCCCAGGCGTTCGTGCTCTCCTCCCGCAGGCTCCGCACCCTCGGGGAGGGGATACCCACCGCCGCGCTGGAGGCCCTCGCGCTGGGCACCCCCGTCATCGTCGCGTCGGACGCCTCGCTCGACCCGGTGATCGCCGACCGCGCCGCGTACCGCACCTTCCCCTCGGGATCGGTGGCGGACCTGCTGCGCCACCTGCGCGTGGTGCTGCACGACGAGACGGCCGGCCCGCGGATGGCCGAACGCGGGAGGCGGGCCGTGTCGGCCCTCGACTGGCCGCTGGTGGCCGCCCGCGTCGAGGAGTGGTACGAGACGTTCGCGCGGGCCGGGACGCCTCCCCTGTCCAGGAGCGCGTCATGACGGGCCGGGGCGCCTTCCCTCCCAGGAGCGCGTCACGCGCCTTCCCTCCCGGGGGCACGTCACGCGCCTTCCCTCCCGCGAGCGCGTCACGACAGACCGGGGCGTCCCCTCTCCGGGAGCGCGTCACGACGAACCAGGGCGCTCCTCTCCAGGAGCGTGCCGCGAGCGGGCGCCACGTGTGCGAGGTGATCAAGACGCTGGACGTGGGCGGCGCGGAGGTCCTGCTCGTGGAGCGGCTGCTCGCCGCGCCTCCCACGGGCAAGCGCTACACCGTGGTGTGCCTGCGGGCCTCCACCCAGCTGCTCGCGGGACGCCTGCGGTCGGCCGGCGTGCACGTCGTCGACCTCACCTCCTGCCCGGCCCCCCTGCGCCTGGCCGGGCTCGTGCTCGCGGTCAGGCGGGCGCGCCCGGACGTGGTCAACGTCCACTCCCCGCTTCCCGCGTCGGTGCTGCGGCCGCTGTCGCGGCTGTGGAGGCCGCGTCCCGCCCTGATCTCGACGGTGCACAACGTGCGTTACCGCCTGCCGACGGCCCTGCTCGACCGGGCGACGAGGTGGCTGGACACCCGGACGGTGGCCGTCTCCCCCGAGGTGGCCCGCGCCCGCACCGCCCGGCGCGCCCGCGGCGTGTCCGTCCGCGTCCACGGCGTCCCCGTGGCGCGACAGCGCCGCTGGGCGGCGCTCGCCGCGCGGACCAGGCGGGAGTGGGACGTCCCCGGGGAGGCGTTCCTCGTCGTGCACGTCGCCAGCTTCCACCCGCAGAAGGACCACGGGCTGCTGGTCGAGGCCGCAGCGAGGGTCGCCGCGCGAGCCCCGCACGCCCTGTTCCTGCTGGCGGGGTCGGGGCCCTCGTACGAGCGGGTGGCGCGCCGCGTCGGCGCTCTGGGCCTGGACGGCGTCCGCCTGCTCGGGCACGTCCCCGACGCCGGACGGCTCATCGCCGCCGCCGACCTCCTCGTGCTCAGCTCCCGTCACGAGGGGCTGCCGGTCGTCGTGATGGAGGCCCTCGCCGCGGGCGTCCCCGTCGTGTCCACCGCGGTCGGCGGCGTGCCCGACCTGGTCGTCTCCGGCGTGAACGGCCTGCTCACCAGGCCGGGCGACGCCGGGGCGCTGGCGGAGGGCGTCCTGCGGGCGATGCGCCCGGAGGTCCACGCCCGCCTTCGCGAGGGGGCGCGCGACAGCGCCGCGCTGGTGGACATCGGCCGGGCGGCGCGCTGGTTCGACGGCCTGTACGACGAGGTCTGCTCGTAGGCCATGGTCAGCGCACTCGGGCACGCGGTCCGCGGCTGGCGGCCGCCGGGCGGGCGTCACGTGCGGACGTTCACGTCGCTCTCGGCCGCCGGTCTCGTCGAGGCGGTCGTCTCCTCGCTCAACGTGATCGTCCTGGTCCGGCTCGCCGGGACGGAGAACTCCGGGCAGGTCATCTTCGCGCAGTCCCTGGCGACGGTCCTGTTCCTGCTGTGCGACCCCCGCCTGGAGAACGCCGCCCAGCGGTTCGTCCCCGTCGAGCAGCTGCGGAGCGGGCGGGGTTCGGCGCTGTTCGTCCGGCTGCTGCGCTGGGACGCGGCGATCGGCCTGGCGTCGACGGGCGTCGTGCTCGCGGGGGTGCTGGCGGCGCGGCTGGAGGGGTTCGCGACGGGCGAGTTCGCGTCCATGCTGGCCCTCGCGGTCGTCGCGAGGGGGGTGACGGCGTCGAACGGCACCGCGGGCGCGGGCTTCGCGCTGGCCGACCGGCTCCGGGCGTACGGAACGCTGCGGGTGCGGTGCGCGGTCCTGTCGTTCGGGCTGTCGTCGGGCGGGCTGCTCGCGGGCGGGCCGATCGCCTACCTGCTGGGCCAGGTGGCGGGCGCGCTGGTCTCCGCGGTGGTCCTCTCCGCGGCGGGCACGCGGGCGCTCCTCGCGGAGCTGGGACCGGAGACGGGACCTGGGACGGGACCAGAAACGGGGCCGGGAATGGGACCGGAACCGGAGACGCGACCGGAGACGCGACCGGCACGCGCGCGGGTCCCGCTGCCGGCCGGTCTGGTCGCCTTCACCCTCAAGGCGTCCGTCGGCACGTCGGTGGCCGAGGTGTCCGACTCCGGGCTCCTGACGGTCGCCGGCATCGCCGGCGGTCCCGCCCTCGTGACCGTCGTCAAGGTCGCGTCGGCTCCCGGGCGCCTGTACGCGGCCCTGACCATGCCGGTCGCCTCGATGCTCTACCCCCGCCTCGCGCGGGCCGCCGCGCTGGAGGACCACGGGACGCTCATCAGGCGGGACGTCGTGCGCGCGACCCGGATCCTCGCCGGAGCCGCGGCGGCGGCCCTCGCCGTCGCGCTGCCGTTCACCGGGGAGGCCCTCCGGCTGGTCTACGGGCCCGAGTACGCCGGGATCGGCACGGTGGCCGTGCTGCTCACGGCGGCGGCGTGCGTGCGGACGACGGTGTGCTGGTCCAACGCCCTCGCCCTCGCCGTGGGCCGCCCCGGCTGGCGGCTCGGCTACCTCTCGGCCGAGGTGACCCTCCTGCTCGGCGCGCTCCTCGCCGCCGGTCTGGCCGCCCCGGACACCGTACGGACCGCCCTGGGGTTCGCCTGGGGGTCGCTCGCGCTCGCGGTGCTCGGCGCGGGGATCTGGCTCGCGGTGCTGCGGCGGATCACCGGTGGACCACCGGCGGTTCCCGGTGGGGCGCGCGGCCGTGAGGGACTTTGATCATATTCAGGCGGGGAGAAGGCAAAGGATCCCGCCGCCGGCGTGACGGCACCGGTGAACGGATCAAGAAGAGGGTTAGTTTCTCCGAAGTGACCAGGCCCATCACCGAGGAGCCAGTAATGAAGCCGGACGGTCGGATTCGTGTCATGGAGATCATCGCACGCATGAATGTCGGCGGTCCGGCCACCCAGGTCATGGGACTGTGCGAGGGCCTGGACCCCGAGGAGTTCGACCACCGCCTCTACACGGGCCAGGTCGAGGGCGGCGAGGGCGACCATCTCCGCCTGCGGGACTCGGGGGTGAGCGTCCACCGGGTCCCGGGGCTCGGCCGGTCGATCCGGCCGGCCGACGACTACCGCGCCCTGTCGGAGCTGACCAGGGCGATCCGCGGGTTCCGCCCGCACGTCGTCCACACCAGGACCACCAAGGCGGGCACGCTGGGACGCGTGGCCGCCTGCCTGTCGGGGACCGGCGCGGCCCGGGTGCACGTGTTCCACGGCCACCTCCTGCGCGGCTACTTCTCCCCGCCCAGACGCCACCTCTACGTCAGGACCGAACGGCTCCTGGCCCGCGTGTCCGACCGGCTGGTGACCGTCGGGTCGCAGGTGCGCGACGAGCTGCTCCAGGCCGGGATCGGCCGCCCCGACCAGTACGTGGTGATCCCGCCCGGCGTCCGGCTGGGGCCGGTCCCCGAGCGCGGCGCGGCCCGCGCGGCCCTCGGGCTCCCGCAGGACGCGCCCGTGGTGGCGTACGTGGGACGCCTGACGCGGGTGAAGCGGCCCGACCGGTTCGTGGCCGTGGCCCGCGCGGTGCTCGGCCGCATCCCCGGCTGCCACTTCGTCATGTGCGGCGGCGGCGAGCTCAGGCGGCAGGTCGAGCGGGACGTCGAGACCATCCGCGACTCCTTCCACCTGCTCGGCTGGCGCAAGGACGTGGAGACGGTCTACGCCGCCGCCGACGTGGTCCTGCTCACCTCGGACAACGAGGGCACCCCGGTCACGCTCGCCGAGGCGGGGATGGCGGGCACGCCGGCCGTCTCCACCCGGGTGGGGAGCGTCGCCGAGGTCGTCAGGGACGGGCACACCGGCCTGCTGTCGTCGAGCCTCGATCCGGACGAGCTGGCGGCGCACACCGTCCGCCTGCTGTCCGATCCCGGCCTCGCCCGCCGGATGGGCGTCTCGGCCCGCGACTGGACGACGTACGCGTTCGGCCTGGAACGCCTCGTCTCGGACACCGAGAACCTCTACCGGTCGCTGTGCGAGACGCCCCGGCGGCGCCCGAGCGCGCGGGAGAGCGTCCGATGAGGGTGCTGGTGACGGGCGGCGCCGGGTTCATCGGCGCGCACACGTGCCGGGCGCTGGCGGCGATGCCCGAGGTCGGGAACGTCACGGTGCTGGACGACCTGAGCAGCGGGTCCCTCGCCAACCTCGACGGCGTCGAGGCCGACATCGTGACGGGCAGCATCCTGGACCGGGACCTGCTGACGGACCTGATCGCCGGTGTCACGCACGTGATCCACCTCGCCGCCAGGCCGTCGGTGCCCCGGTCGCTGGCCGACCCGCTCGCCTCGCACGCCGTCAACGCGACCGGCACCCTGCACCTGCTGGAGGCGTGCCGCGCGAGCAGGCCGCACGTGATCCTCGCCTCGTCGTCCTCGGTGTACGGCGACCGGCCCGAGCCCCGCAAGCACGAGGACCTGCCCGCCAGGCCGCTCAGCCCGTACGGGGCCGGCAAGCTCGCCGCGGAGGCCTACGCGCTGGCCTACGCGCACAGCTACGGCCTGCCGGTGCTGCCGTTCCGCTTCTTCAACGTCTACGGCCCGCTGCAGACCGCCGGTCACGCGTACGCGGCGGTGATCCCCGCGTTCGTCTCCGCGGCGCTGCGGGGTGAGCCGGTGCCGCTGCACGGCGACGGCGGGCAGGCGCGGGACTTCACCTACGTGAGGTCGGTGACCGAGGTCCTCACGGACGCGGCCGCCCGCCAGGTGACGAGCGCGAAGCCGGTGAACCTGGCGTTCGGGACCCGGGTCTCGCTGCGGCACCTGATGGACCTCCTCGCCGAGATCGTCGGCCGCGTGGTCGAGCCGGTCTCCCTGCCGCCGCGCAGGGGCGACATCCGGGAGTCCCAGGCCTCCTCCCGCCTGCTTCGCGAGCTGTTCCCCGACGTGCGTCCCGTCTCGCTCGAGGACGGGCTCCGCACGACGGTGGCCTGGTTCGAGAAGGGACGGGTCCCGGGCGTCGACGCGGAGGTCGGCATGCCGGTGTGAACGCCCCTTCCCTCCGGCGACCCAGATCTCCAAGCACGTGATGAGGAGGAGCCCGTGAGCGAGACAGCACAGACCAGCTACCTGATAACGGGGGGCAGCGGATTCATCGGATCGCACCTGGCCGACGCCCTGCTCGCCCGTGGCGACTCCGTCGTCGTCCTGGACAACCTCTCGACGGGGCGGCTGGAGAACCTCCGGCCGCACCCGAGCCTGCGTTTCGTGCACGGCTCGGTCCTGGACGAGCTCATGGTCGACGAGCTGGTCCACCGGTGCGACGTCGTCGTGCATCTGGCGGCCGCGGTCGGCGTCAAGCTGATCGTCGAGCAGCCGCTGCGGTCCCTGACGACCAACATCAGGGGGTCGGAGATCGTCATCGAGGCCGCGCACCGGTACCGGAAGAAGATCCTGATCACCAGCACGAGCGAGATCTACGGCAAGAACTCCTCCGGAGCGCTGCGCGAGGACGCCGACCGCGTCCTCGGCAGCACCGCCGTGGTCCGCTGGGCCTACAGCACCGCGAAGGCCGTCGACGAGATCCTCGCCAACGCGTACCACAAGGAGCGCGACCTGCCGACGATCATCGTCCGGCTGTTCAACACCGTGGGGCCCCGGCAGAGCCCGAGCTACGGGATGGTCGTCCCGAGCCTCGTCCGGCAGGCGCTCTCGGCCGTACCGCTGACGGTGTTCGGCGACGGGACGCAGACCCGCTGCTTCGCGCACGTCGCCGACGTCGTCGACGCGCTGCTGCGGCTGCTCGACGAGGAGGCCGCCGTCGGCGAGACCTTCAACATCGGCTCCGCCGACGAGGTGAGCATCATGGAGCTGGCGAAGCTCATCATCGAGTTCACCGGGTCCACCTCCGGGATCGAGCTCGTCCCCTACTCCGAGGCCTACGAGCGGGGGTTCGAGGACATGACCCGCAGGGTTCCCGACACCTCGAAGCTCCGCGCGCTCACCGGGTGGGTCCCGCGGCGCGCTCTCGACGAGATCCTCACGGAGATCATCGGAGAGGCGTCGGGGGATCCGGCGCTCCCCCGGTGAGCGGGGCGATCGCCTTCGCCTCGGGGGCGGCCTGCGTTCTCACCGCCGTGGCCGTCGTGCCGCTCAGGCGCCTCGCGCTGCGCTGGGACCTGGTCGACCGTCCCGGCGGGTCCTGCGGGTACAAGGCCCACGCCCGCCCGACGCCCTACCTCGGCGGCATCGCGATCATGCTGGGCACGGTCGCGCCCACCATGCTCGTGCTGGGGTTCGGCGACCTCCAGATCACCGCGATCCTCATGGCGGCCACCGCGGTGTCCGTCCTCGGCCTGATCGACGACATCGGCGCCCTGCCCGCGGCCACCAGGCTCGCCGTGGAGACCGTGGCCGCGACGGGGGTGGTGGTCTCCGGCGTCCGGGTGACCGTGACCGGGACCTGGCTGGACGACCTCCTCACGGTGGCGTGGATCGTCGTGATGACGAACTCCTTCAACCTGCTGGACAACATGGACGGCGCCCTGGGGACCGTGACCGCCGTCACCGCCGGCCTCCTCGCGGCGACGGCCCTGCTCCAGGGGTACGCGGCGCTCGGGGTGCCGCTGTGCGCGCTCGCCTGCGCGGGCCTGGGGTTCCTGCCGCACAACTGGGCGCCCGCGAGGGTGTTCATGGGCGACTCCGGATCGCTGTTCGTCGGATTCACGCTCGCCTGCTCGGCGGTCCTGCTGGTCATGGGGCAGCCCCTGGCCGCCACCGCCGCCGGGCTGTTCCTCCCGGTCTTCGTCGCGACGGTCGACACCTGCGTCGTCCTCGTCTCCCGTACGCTGGCGGGCCGTTCGCCGCTGCGGGGCGGCACCGACCACCTGTCCCACCGGCTGCGCCGGATCGGCCTGGGAACGCGCGCGACGGCGGCCACGCTGGGCGCGATCACGGCGGTCACCGGCGCCCTCCACCTGGCGACGGTCCTGGGCGAGGTGCCGCCGCCCGCCGCGCTGGCCGTGGCGGTCGTGATCGCCGCCGCCCTCGCCGGCCTGCTGCGGGGCGCGCACGTCCCGCCGGCGGCCCAGCCCGCTGGAATCTCGCGGAAAGTCCACGAAAGGCGGCTTTGATCCAGTGAAGATGCTCCACTACGCCCGGCTCGGGCGCAGGAACTGGATGTTCATCCTCCTCGCGCTGCTCCTGGGCGCGGGCGCGGCCCTCGCCGTCACGTCCGGCACGCCGCCGAAGTACGTCGCGACGATATCCATGCTGGTGTCCGGTCACGACAGGGAGGGCAGCCTCTCCACCGCGTACCAGGCGGGGATGCTGTCGGCCCAGCGGGTGCACTCGTACGCCACCCTGCTCTCCAGCCGGCGGGTGGTCGGCCAGATCACCTCCGCGGACGACGTCGAACGCGTGCAGGCGAACATCACCGCGGAGGCCGTCCCCGGCACCGTGCTGCTGCGCGCCACGGTCGGCGACCCCGACCCCGAGCGGGCCGCCGGGCTGGCCAACGCCCTGGGCGCGCGGTTCACCGAGCTCATCGACCAGATCGAGCGGCCCACCCCCGCCAGCCGTCCGACCGTCAAGGTCACGCTGGTGGACTGGGCGGACGTGCCCAGGGAGCCGGTCAGTCCCCGGCCCGTGGTCAACCTGGTGACGGCCATGCTGATCGCGCTGCTGTCGGCGGCGGCCGTCATCATCGTGCACGACCACCTGGACACCACCATCAAGACCTCCGAGGTGCTGCAGAAGGCGTCGGGCAGCTCGACCCTGGGGATCATCGGCTACGAGCGGGACGCCAGGCGCTACCCGCTGATCCTGCGCAACCGCGGGCGCTCGACCCGGTCCGAGGCGTTCCGGACGCTGCGCACCAACCTGCAGTTCATCGGCGTCGAACGGCAGCCGAAGTCGCTCGTGGTCACCAGCTGCCTGCCGGGCGAGGGGAAGTCCTCGACCTCCACGAACCTCGCGATCACGCTGGCCCAGGCCGGGTGGCGGATCATCCTGGTGGACGGCGACCTGCGCCGCCCGACCATCCCCGGCTACCTCGGCATCGAGGGGACGGTGGGCCTGACGGACGTGCTGATCAACAAGGCGAGCCTGAAGGAGGCCGTCCAGGTCTGGGGGAAGCCGGGCATGTCCGTCCTGCCGAGCGGGCAGATCCCGCCGAACCCCAGCGAGCTGCTCGGTTCGAGCGGGATGCGCGAGGTGCTGGCCCAGCTGTCCGAGACGTACGACATGGTGATCATCGACGCGCCGCCGGTGCTGCCGGTGACCGACGCCGCGACGCTCAGCGCGCTCTGCGACGGCACCCTCCTCGTCACCCGTCACGGCAAGACCCGCCGGGAGCACATGGTCCGCGCCGCGGAACTCCTGGCGTCGATCAACGCCCGCGTGGTGGGCACCGTGCTGAACTTCGTCCCGATCAAGAACAGCACGTACTTCGGCTACGAGTACGAGGGCGGGTACGAGGCGAGGCCCGAGGTCAAGACTCCGGTGGGTGTGTGAACGGCCAGAGCGGCACGAGGTCAGGACTCCGGTAGGTGCGTGAACAGCCGGAGCGGCACGAGGGCAGGCGCGAGGCCCAAGGTCAGGACTCCGGCAGATGCGTGAACAGCCGGAGCGGGACGGCGAGCGCGCGGGCGACGCGCCGGCCCGCCATCCGGTGGGCCAGCCGGGAACGCCGGTAAGGGTCGGCGATGTCGGGCCCGCCGACCCGCACCAGCCCGCGCAGCGCCCGCGCCTCGTCGACCAGGGCGCAGGCCCGCCGCACGGGGTCGCGGTGCCGGACGACCTCCTCCGGAGGCACGGCCCGCGCCAGCGCGCCGAACTCGGCGATGGTGAAGGCCCGCGTGGCCGCCGCGAGATGCAGGGCCACCGATTCCGCCCGGTGCGCGCGGGTGGCCGTCAGCACCAGGTCCGCGCCGGCCACCATCTCGGGGGTGAGGAGGCTGGCGCGGAAGCCCGTGGGATCCCCGCCGAGGCGCGCCAGCGTCCGTCCGGTGTGCCCGTCCATCTCCGTGCCCGGCCGCGCGTGCGTGCCCGCGCTGGTCACCTGGACGGCCGGGCACGGCCCGAGGGCCGCGCGGGTCAGCCGCTCGGCCAGCGGGGAACGGCAGATGTTGGCGGTGCACACGAACAGGACGCGGAAGCGGACGCCGTCCTGCGGCGTCCACGCCCGGTGGACCTCCCGCCAGCAGCGCGGGCCGCAGCCCTCGTGTCCGGGCCAGGCGCTCTCCTCGCCCCCGAGGTCCGCGTCGTCCTCCCCGGTCACGAGGCTGTGCGCGCTCCCGGCGGTCCACGGCGAAGCCTTCATGACCGGAGACTAGGTCACCTTCGGTCCGCCGCCGTCCGCGGCGCACCCCTCTTTGCTGTTTTATACCGAGGCGCACGGCGAACCGGCCGGTTGTCCCGGCGCGCACGCAAAACGGACGGCGGTAGCGACGCATGCGAACCGGACCGCTGTCCCGGCGCGCGTACCGGGACAGCCATGAAGAGGCGTGAAGAGACTTAAACAGGTCCCACCGTCAGGGGGCGCAACCCCGGGAGTCCTGGGTGACGTGGGTCAGCTGCGGCCGGGCGAGCGGCTGCACGGGAACGAGCGGCGGTTCGTCCGAGGCGAGCTCGGTGAGGTCGAACCGCAGGGTCCTCGACTGCCCGGGGGCGAGTTCCAGCATGGTCGAGTAGACGGGGTGGGACCGCTCGGTCTCCCGTACGACCGGCACCCGGTCGCCGTCGAGCCTGGCCTCGGTCACCTTCGCGCCGAGCCCGCCGTACAGCGACACCCAAAGCAGGTTGGAGCCGGGAGTGTGCTGGCCGCGGGGGGAGTCGAGCCGGCCGGTGACGTAGGAGGGCAGTGTCCCGGGCGGGACGTCGTTGGTGAGCCTGACTCTGACGGTCGAGGAGCGCAGGCCGTCCCTGCAGGGGCCCAGCTCGTAGTCGAGGGAGCGGTCCAGGTAGTAGTCGAGCTTGCCGCCCGCGGAGTTGTTGACCACCAGTCCCGCGAAAGGTCCCGGCCCCGACGGCAGCACGCCGCCGGCCGGGGTACGCGCCAGGAACCGCTGCTCGGCCTCGTGACGGCTCCAGACCTGCAGCCGCCGGTCGCCCACCATGGCCGACAGCACGGGCAGCGACCGGGCGGGGTCGGTGAGGAGTCCGGGCAGCGCCTCGCCGACGGCGCGGGCGATCTCGATGAGGAACCGCTTGCGCGCCACGGGGTCGGGGTAGCGGGCGTAGGCCACCCGTTCGGTGAGGTCGACGACGTTCCCCGAGGTCACCCGCTCCCCGCCGGGCAGGGTGATCGGGCCGGTGAGCCGCATCAGGTGCGACAGCCCGACCGGGTCGGTGGCGACGGCGCCGTCGAGCCGGGTGCGGGCCTGCCGCTCCCAGAGCCCGGTCCAGGTGGCCGCGGCGTACGGGAAGTGCGGGGAGAGGTTGGAGACGGACAGCATCCTGGCCGCGCCCGGCCCGTAGCGCCCGCGGAAGTCCCGGCCGTGGTCGGCGACGGGGACGGGGCTGGCGGCGAGCCCGTTGTTGGGCGTGAGCCGCTCGACGGCGATCCGGCCGCGGTTCGCCCTCAGGATGCCGAAGGCTCCCACCAGGCCCCCGGTGCCCCGCGCCTCGGCGTTGGTCTGGAAGGCGAGGAAGTAGCGGCGCGGGCCGTCGCCGCCCAGCATCGCGGGGAGCAGCGCGGCGGCGTCCGCCGCGTCGCCCAGCCCGGCGCGCAGCCGGTCGACCTCGCGCAGCGCCGTACCGCGCGCCTGGTCCAGCCGGTCCACGCCGGTGTGCGCGGGGACGGCCGCCAGCCGGGCGCTCACCCGGGCGAGCCGGGTGACGCCGTCGTCGAGGACCGGCACCGCCGTCTCCGCGACGGCGAGCAGCCGCCTCGGACCGCCCGATGAGGACGTGCCCGGCGAGGACGTGCCCGGCGAGTGCGTGCTCGGCGAGTGCGTGCCTGACGATGGCGCACCTGACGAAGGTGTGCCTGATGAGTCTGTGCCTGACGAAGGCGTACCTGACGAAGGCGTACCTGACGAAGGCGTGCCTGACGAAGGTGTGTTTGACGAAGGTGTGTTTGACGAGTTCGTGCCCGCCGCGATGAACGCCGCGCCCGCCCGCTGGACGCCGTCCAGCACGTCGGTCAGCTCCGCGACCCCCTCGGCCAGTGCCCGGACGGTCGTCGCGGCGTCCCCCAGCACCGGCGCGTGGGCGAGCACCGACCAGTCCGCGCCAGCGGTGAGCCGCCGCGCCTCGGCCGCGTGCCGCCGCGCCTCGGCGAGCGGTCCCGCCACGAGACCCGGTTCGCCCGCGCTCACCGCCGCGCGCAGCCGGAGCAACGCGCTCGCGGTCGCCTCCAGGTGGTCCCGTACGCTCAGGCCGAGATGGGCGGACCAGCCCCCGGCCGGTACGGCGACCGCGAGGACGAGCAGGCAGGCCGTGACGGCGCGGCGGCGCCCCCCGGACCTGGGCGGCACCGGAGTCCTAGGCGGCACTGGAGGATCGGCGGCGCCGCACGGAGATCAGGATGCCGGTGGCCCCGGCGACCAGCAGGCCTGCGCCCACCGCGACCACGGCCGCCAGGGGCGTACCGGTGAAGGGCAGCCCGGCACCGTCTCCGGTGTCCAGCGCCGCTTCGCGGACGCACCCCTCGGCGCCCTCCTCGCAGCCGCCACCGCAGTCGCCGCCGTCGCCGCATCCTCCGAAGCCGACGCCGTCGCCGTCACCGAAGCCGTCGCCGTCACCCCCGTCGTCCTCGGCGTCGTCGATGAGGCGCGCGAGGTTCCTGGCGGCGAGGGCGAGGGACTCCGCGGCGGAGGCGAGACGCGCGGCGGCCTTGGCGATCTCCTCGGCCTCGGTGGCCACCCGCGCGGCGCTGGTGGCCACCACCACGGCGGCGGAGTCGAACGGCGCCGCGAGGACCGCGATGCCACCGGCCTCGGTGGCGATGTCCCCGGCCCTGCCGGCGATCTCCCTGGCCCTTCGCGCGATGTCCCTGGCCCTGGCGGCGATCTTCTCGGCCCTGGCGGCGAGCGACGCGGCGTAGGAGCCGCTCCTCTCGGCGGCACTCCCCTTGGCCCCGTTCCTCGCGCTGCCGCCCCTTTCGGTCCCGTTGCTCGCGCTGCCGCCCCGCGCCCTGCCGTTGCTCTCGCTGCCGTTGCTCTCGCTGCCGGCGCGGATCCCGGCGCCGGAGGCGAGCCGCCGGGACGCGGAGACGAGACCCATGGCGGCGGGCGCGACCCGCGCCGCGACGGCCTCGCCGCCCTCGCCGTCCAGCGCGGCGCGGAGCTCGGCCCTCGCCGAGGCGATGGCGGCCCGCTGGGGGCCGAAGTTCGCTCCCCCGACGACACCGGCGATGTTCTCCACGGCGGTGGCGACGGCCTCCGCCGCGGAGGCGACGGCCTCGGCCTCGGCCGCGATGGCCTCCGCGTCGTCGAGGACGTCCTCGGCATCGGCGGCGAGGCGCGCGGCGGTGAAGGCGAAGTCGATGGACGGCGGATAGGGGGCGGCCGCCGACGTCCGGAGATCGGTCTCGGCGGCTGCCGCCCCGCCGATCCCCGTCCCCGCACCGCTCCCGGCCATCACCGCGAGAAGAATGGACACGATGAGCTTTCCGGCCATTTCGGGCTCCTCACGGCGAATACGTCAGACCAGGAACAGACGCTTGGCACACAAACGACATGCCTCCGGAACCCGTTATATTTTCCCGCCGAAAAGATCGCCCGACCGGCGCACCGCCCTTACCGAAGGATCACCCGCTGTTTCCGATCATTTATGGTGCCGGGAGGATCTGCCCCGGCCGGAGACGGACGTGGTCACGGGGCCGCCTCGACCCGGTAAACGGGACCCGACAGGCTGAGCGCGTACAGCTCGCCGTCGTGGTCCTGGCCGAAGGACGACAGTTGCTCCACCGTGCCGAGGTCGTCACCCTGCCCCTTCCCTCCTGGGGGCGCGGCCTTCACCCAGCCCGCGCAGAAGTCGCCGTAGACGAACCGTCCCTCCAGGCCGGGGATCTTCTCGCCCCGGTAGACGTATCCGGCGATGACCGAGCAGTTGCCGCCCTCGCCCAGCGGATACTCGATGACCGGATCGACCAGGTCACCGCCGCCGTCCCCGTCGCCGCCGCCCTCGAAGGGGTGGGTGCCCTCCTTCAGGTTCCAGCCGTAGTTGCGGCCGCCCTCGCCCTTCGGCTCGAAGTCGACCTCCTCCCAGGCGTTCTGGCCGACGTCGCCGATCCACATGTCGCCGGTCTTCGCGTCGAAGGTGAACCGCCAGGGGTTGCGCAGGCCGTACGACCAGATCTCCGGCTTGGCGCCCTGCCTGCCGACGAACGGGTTGTCGCGGGGGACCTCGTACGGGGTGCCGCGCGGGTCGATCCTGAGGATCTTGCCGAGCCAGGTGTCCAGCTTCTGGCCGTTGCCCTCCGGGTCTCCCCCGCTGCCGCCGTCGCCGAGGGCGATGTAGAGGTGCCCGTCGGGCCCGAAGGCGAGCTGCCCGCCGTTGTGGTTGGCGTACGGCTGCCGCTGGGTGAGCACGTCCCTGCGGCCGGTCGCCTTCCCGCCGGAGAAGGCCCATTCGGTGAGGTGGGTGTGCCCCTCGCGGTCGGTCCAGTTGAGATAGAGGAAGTTCCCGTCCGGGTGGAAGGCCACCCCGAGCAGTCCCTGCTCGTTGCCCGTGCTGATCTCCTCGGAGAGGTCGACGACGGGCGCCTCGGCGACCTTCCCGTCCGCCACGGCGCGCAGCCGTCCCGTCTGCTCGGCGATGTAGAGCGTCCGGTCGTCCTTGCGCACGGCCATCGCCACCGGCATGTCGAGCCGGGCGAACTCGGTGAAGCGGACCTTCGGGGCGGCCTCCGTCCCCGCCTCCCCCGGCGAGGCCGTGGCAGCGGGTGAGGCGGCGGGAGGGGCGGATCCGGAGTCGGCGGACCCGGCGGTCTCTGTGGTCCCCGTGGAGGAGCAGGCGACCAGCGCCGCGCTCAGCAGGGCCAGGCCCCATCCTGTCCGGCGTCCTGTCCGGCGGGAGATCGGCACGGTTCTCAGCCTCCTGTTGTTCGTCGCCTGCATCAGATGATCACCTGTACGCCCCGGGCACCCCGAAGGTTCCGGCCACACCGGGCGATTCCTTCACGCCCTGCCCTCCCCCTGTCGCGTACGCCCATTCTCCCCGCCTCCGCGAGCCGTGACCGTCAGGACGACGGCGGTCATCACGGAGAGCAGGCCCCAGGCCGGTACGAAGCTGCCGGTCAGATCCCTGAGCAGGCCGAGAACGGGCGGCGCCAGGACGACGGCGACCTGGTTGACGGCCATGGCCAGGCCGAGGGCGAATCCCGTCCGGTCCGGCGGTGCCGACTCGGCCAGGTAGGCGACCCACGGGCCGTACCAGCCGATCCCGAAGAACCCGAGCCAGACGAACAACAGGCAGGCCGCCACGGGCGAACGCCCTATCGGGGTGATCAGCGCCGACATCCCCGCCGTCACGGCGACCATGCAGGTCAGGACACATACATAGCGCCCAGCCCCGCTGCGGTCGCTCCAGGCCGCCAGGCAGACGCGGCCGGCAGCCCCCGCCCCCTGGGTGGCCACCAGGACGAGGGCCGCCGAACCCGCCTCGACGGCCGTCACCTCGTGGAGATACAGCACGGTCAGCACGCCCACGCCGCTGTGTACCGAGACCAGGCACATCCCGGACCAGATGATCTTCACCATGGCCGGTTCACGGAGCATCCGCAGCCGGACACCGAACCACGACGCGAGCGAGACGCGCGGCTCCGGGTCCCGAGGCGCGCCGTCCCGAGAAGGACTGTCACGAGGGGTGCCGTCCCGAGAAGGACTGTCACGAGGAGGGCTTTGAGCGGGCGGGCGACGGTAGAGGCACATGAAGGCGACGGCCCCCAGCAGCGCGACGAGCGCACCGGCCAGGAGCGTCACCCGCCAGCCGAGAGCGGCGGCGAGGACGGGAAGCACGGCCGCGGCGAGTACGCCGCCCAGCGGCAGGCCTGCCTGGCGGATTCCCATCGCCAACCCCCGCTGGGACGCGTCGAACCACGACGCCACCGACTTGCTGCCACCGGGCTGGACGGTGCTGTATCCCGCGCCCACGACCAGCAGGACAAGGAGCAGGGACACGTATCCCGGAGCCAGGCTCCCCGCACCCAGGCTCACGGCGACGACACAGGCGCCTATCCCGACGACCCAGCGCTCGTCGTAGCGGTCCAGCAGCTCCCCCGCCACCAGCAACCCGGCCAGGGGGACCACGTAGGCCGCCGAGAGCAACAGCCCCAGCTGAGCCGTGCTCAGGCTCAGATCACGTTGCAGGTGGACGCCCATTGCCCCGATGCCCTGCACGAAGAATCCGGAGGCGGCCTGGGTGAAGGTGGCGACACCGAGGACGACCCACCGGTACCGCCCCGTGCTGCGCACAGGCTCGCCACCGCTCATCCGCCTCCCCGCTCCGGGTGACACGTCGCGATCGCACAGCCGGTACGACGCACCACCGGGCCGGTCACGAACGCACGGCCGACTACTCGGTTCACTCGGTACGGCCGGGCACTCGTCACGGGCGCCAGCACAGCGCGGGGTCGGGGTGGTCGAAGAAGCCGAGCTCCCGGTAGAGCGGCTCGCCCTCGCGGGAGGCGTACAGGTCCACCCGGACGGCCTCACGTTCCCGGAACCAGCCGAGCAGGCCCCGCATGATCGCGCGGCTGTGGCCACGCCGCCGGTACGCGGGATCGGTGACCACGCCGATCACGTGCCCGATGCGGCCGTTCGGTGAGTGCGGGCCGGGGAACCACTGCTCGACGGTGCCGATGCCGCAGGCGGCGAGGCCGTCGTCGCCGTCCACGACCAGGATCCGCGCGTCCTTCTCCGCCAGTTTCGCCTTCAGGACCGCGGCGAGGGCCTCCCGCCAGCCGTCGCCCGCCGACGAGGGGTTGAAGAAGTCGCCGCCGAGGTCCTCGAACAGCAACGCCCGCAGGCGTACGAGTTCCGCGACGTCGTCCTCAGACGCCTGCCGTACATCGGTGTGGTGTGTCATACGGACAAGGCTGATGTAATGGTCTTATGCACCTCAACCCTTACGGTGAGGACGCGGTGAACCTGGCCGCGGACCTGGCCAACCGGCGCCCGGCGACCGCCGGGAAGCTCGCGGACCGCTGCCGCGCCGCCGGGCTCGTGCTGGAGCACCCGGTCACGCCGCGGGACCTGGACCGTGTCCACGCCGTACTGGAGGCGTGGGAGAAGGTCGTCGACGCCGCCGACGAGCGCGAGCGCGCCGAGCTGGTCAACCGCATGCTGGCGGAGTCCGCCGCCTACCCGCGGCTGACCGACCACACGGGCGGCGGCTGGCACCTGCACTACCGCGACGACCGGCAGCCGCTCGGCTCCGTGCTGTTCGCGCTTTTCTCCGTGGGCACCGCGCTGCACCTGGCGGGACGAGGCATGCACCGGCTCCGGCGCTGTGCCGTGACCGAATGCGTCACGATCTTCGCCGACACCTCCCGCACCGGGCGGCAGCGCTACTGCTCCCAGCGATGCGCCAACCGCGACGCGGTCCGCCGGCACCGCGCGAGCCGCGCGACCGGCTGACTCACCGAGCCGAGCGATCTCCGGCTCCGGCCGGGACACCGCGCGGGTTCCGCCGTCCGAAGTCACCGACGTCGCCGAAGTCACCGATGTCGCCGTCCAGGAAGTCGAGCGGCCGGTCCCGGTGTCCCCAACGGCACCGGCCTGACCTGACGGAGCGGCTTCGAGGCCACCCCCTCAAGACGGCGAAAGCCCCCGGTCGGAGCCGGAGGCTTTCACGTCGCACGGCCGTTTACGCCGGGAGGTCCCAGCTCGGCCCGGCGGGGTCACCGAGCCAGACGTGCTGACGCTCCCTCGTGACGGTGAGCCCGAACCCGGACTGATGTGGAGATCCAGCCCCCTGCCAGGTCAGGACCGCCTCCTCGACCTCGTCCCACAACTTGACCGGCCCGTGCTGGTGCACCGTCCATCCGCCCGCGGGATCCGGCGCGGTGTCGGCCCGTGAGCCGGTACCGACATCCAGCAGGAGTATCGAGTCCTCGCTCCAGGAGAGCTGGGCCTGTGGGGCGGCGAGCTGGGCGATCCACACGGCCGTATCGTCACTTCTGAGAATCGAGGGGTCGATTCTGCTCCTGCGGGCCTCTCCAAGGCCGGTCGTCACCGGGGGCCGTGGTGGCGGCAGGTGGGAGCGGGCGGTCATGAAGTACAGATCGTCCTTGAGGAAACGACCGCTGGCACTGCCGTCATCGGCCAGGGCCAGGTGAGCGAAGGCGACTCCCCCCATCCAGCCCCACATGGGAGCGGTGATGGTCCCTCCGCCGCGGACCTGCCGCGTCCAGGCCGCCGGGATGGTACGCACCGAGCAGGTGGCGATCAGCCGGTCGTATTCGTCGTCCGAGCCGTACCCGAACAGTCCATCTTGCACTGCGAGGGTGGGCGCGTACCCGGCTTCGGTGATCGCCTTCCTGGCCCGAGCGGCGACCTCCGGGTCGTACTCGATCGAGGTGACGGCCCCCTGGCCGAGCCGCTCGCACATCAGCGATGTGGAGTAACCGGTGCCCGTGCCGATTTCCAGCACCGTGTCACCCTCGCCGATCTGGGCGGCCTCCAACATCCGCACGACCAGGCTCGGGAACGTGGAGGACGAGCTCGGCTGCCCGACGATGACGCCGGTCGCGTCCTCGGCGAGAACCCCATCGACCTGGGTGACCCACGTCGCGTCGGTGTAGGCCAGGGCGAGCCAGTCGTCTTCCTCCATGTCGGCGCGGCGCAGGGGATTCCACCGATCGGCACGGCCCTCTTCGGCGAGGTAAACGGCATCGCCCAGAAACAGCTCGCGCGGTACGGTTTCCAGCGCCCGGCGCCAGCCATGGGAACCTATCTGGCCCGCCATGGCGAGGCGAAGCTTCGCGGCCGCGTCACTCATGGCCACCATCCTTCCGATGCCGATATCGGCGGGGTCGACGCGAACGACATGCACCCGGTGCTTGTTCGACGCTGAGATCACCAGGCCGGCGATATGGGAGACGGCTCCTCACCGACGTCAGCTGTGGGCGGAAGGACAAGCCGGATGTCTGCCGTGTCCGCCATGCGACAGACACCTTGTGTGATCCGACAAGAAGACCCCCGGCGGTGGGGCCGGGGGTCATCGCAGTCCGAGGAGGGTTAGAAGTCGAACTCGCCCTTCTTGGCGCCGTCGACGAAGGCCGCCCAGACCTCACCCCGCACCACATAGGGGGCCTGGCCAGGAGCTTCGGTGTCACGAATGGCCACACGACCCTGGGAGAGCGGAGCCACCTCGATACAGTCGCCGCCGTTCGTACCGGAACGACTCGCCTTACGCCAGGCCGCGGTGTTCAGTTCAGCCGTGAGGTCCACTTCTCCACCATCTTCCGGATGAGTTCCAGCGACGCGCTCCGGGGGAGGGATTCCGCCCTGAGGGCGTCCAGCTTCATGGTAACCGTAGCGATGAGATCCGGGTTGCTTGATACGACCGGCTGGCCAACCGTTTCCAGGTAGACCGTGTGCCGCTGCCTGTCGGATGCCTGTGCGATGACAATCGCTCCGTTCAGACCGGGGTTGGCGCCAAGCGGTGTGATCTGAATTGTGATGTGGGGTGCCTCGGCGGCTTTGACGAGGTGACTCAGTTGCTCTCGCATAATTTTCGGACTACCGACGGGGCGGCTGAGCACACCTTCGTCGAGGATCACCAGATACATCGGCGGGCTGGTGCGGTTGAGAATCTCCTGCCGATCCAGACGCGCCGCGACCAGGGTTTCGACCTGTTCATGGCCGAAACCGGGTTCACACCGCAGAAGTACCCGCGCGTACGCCTCGGTCTGGAGCAGTCCCGGTACGACCAGTGGCTGCCACGTCTTGAGTGACACCGCCTCCGCCTCCTCGTCCAGCCAGGGCCGGAACCACTTGGGTGCCATGTCCTTGTGCCTCGACAGCTCGGCCCACAGCTTTCGCAGGCCCGGCCCGAAGACCTCTTCGCTTCTCGTTATGAACTGCGTTGTGGGAGGGCGCTTCCCGATTTCGACCGCACCCACCTGGCTCGACGAGTATCCGATTCGGGCACCCAGCTCCGCTTGGGTTAGAACTGCCTCCAAACGCAATCGCCGTACTTCAGCGCCGAATGCCTGGTTTCTTCCCGCCATTGGGTCCAGGTCGCGTGCCGCAGGCATGACTACCTCCCGGTGTTGTATTCGACAACATCCCACGCATCCGTCAAACACTGAACCGACATCTTGCCGGGTGATTGTCCTTCCAACGCTGCCCACAAAATACATCTCAGACAGCAATCTATGAAGCGGAAGCAGGAAGCCGGTAAGCGCCAAAGGTCTCGTCCGACATGACATCTAGTTCTGACGTAGAACGTGTAGGTCGCTTATCTGGCGTATTGCGGCATGCGCGGCGATCTTCGCATTTCCAATCAAACTCGCGATTCGCCGACTCAACATGAAGGCCAGGAAGGGCAGGGCAAATGGCGGCCAGGCAGAAAAAGGCAGTATTCGCCGCAGAAGGAACCGAAGCGCGGGACGCACCCATGACCGACGCGGCAGCGGAGCACCACGACAGGGTGTTGGCCGTCGTGCAGCAACTACTGAAAGCGGAGGGGGTTCGCTCTTACGCCGTCCACACGGTCACCCTGAAACTGAGCGAGGACGGCAGGCCGTGGGCTCTGGGGCAGTGCACGCGTCGCACCCCCCACCTGGTCGCGCACAACCTCGACGGCGGAAAGGTGGCGGACGTGACCGTGGGTTCGCGCTCCGGCTGCTATCTGGTCTCCCTGCCCTCGGTGGGGGTGATGGCCCAGCCGGTGAACGCCGATCAGCCTCACGCGGTGGTGGACATGATCCTCGCGATGTTGCCGAAGGGGGCGACGTGATCGGCCCCGCGGCGACAGGGACCACTCTTCACGGGAAGCCCTACGTCACGCCGTACGCCGAGGAGAGCCTGGATCTGCCACTGGCCTTCGAGTGGGCGGCAGAAGGCCCCCGGCTGACCTACCGTGACGCGCTCCCGCAGGAGTGGATGTTCGGGGTGCTGTGGGCTCGCTGCGGCACCGCACAGGAGGGGAAGATCCTGTGGCACATGGTTCATACGCTGCGGCAACGGCGGTGCATGCTGAAACGGCTGTGCCGGGTGTGCGGCAAGCCGGCCACCGACCCCGACACCGGGCGCGTCTGCTGGATCTTGCCTTCCGCGTTGGCGGACGACTTCCGGTCGTCCTGGCCCACAGCTCATCCGCCCACATGCAAGGCGCACGTGGGCGAGGCACTGACCGCCTGCCCGTACCTGCGGAGAGAAGCACCGGTCGTCTGCACGGTCGGCGACTACTTCCCGGTCGGGGTGCTGGCCAACCTGTACGGCGAGGACGACGGCGGCCGGGTGGTGGAGACCCGTCATCAGATCGCGATCGGTCTGGACGAGTTCCACCTGCTTCCCCGGGCGCTGGCCACCCAGCTCATCGTCCAGATAAGCGACCTCCAGCCCGCGCCGCAGGAGAGCCGCGCATGGTGAGAGGGGTCCCATGTCGCCCGACCCCGGGGCGGTCCGGTCGGTGTCAGGTGTACTTGACACCACGATGGGCGCCTCCTACCGTGTCAGGTGTACTTGACTTCTCGCCACGGAAAGGGTGACTCGTGCAAGCACGCGACGAGACCGGGGCCTATCGGGTCTCGATCAAGACGGCCGTCCGGCTCGTACTCTGGACATTCGCCTGGGCGGCGACCCTCGCCCTGGCCAAGTTCGGTCCCGGGCTCCTGTGGGATTCGCGGCAACCGGTGGCGAGCTGGGTCGCGGTCGCCGTCAATCTCGCCGTCGGCATCGGATGGATCGTCGCCTTCGCGCGCTTCCTCCGGGCACAGGACGAGTTCCAACGGAAGATCATTCAGGATGCGCTGACGGTCGCCCTCGGAGTGGGGTGGGTCGGCGGATTCGCCTACGTCGTCGCGGACGCGGCCGACCTCGTCGCCTACGACGTCGACGTCGCGGTCTTCCCCGCGCTCCTGGGGGTCGTCTACATGATCACCATCCTCGTCGGCAGGCTCAGGTACCGATGAGGAACCGCGTCAAGGACCTCCGGGCCGAACGCGCCTGGACGCAGGCCGACCTGGCCCAGCGGGTCGGCGTGTCGAGGCAGGCGATCAACGCGATCGAGACGGGGAAGTTCGACCCGAGCCTTCCGGTCGCCTTCCGTCTCGCCAGGCTGTTCGACCAGCGGATCGAAGAGCTCTTTTTCGACGATCAGTGAAGTGCCCCGGATGCGGTTCGTATGAGTCGGCCGGAGACGTGGCCGCGAATCGTGCCGCGCTCGACGGCTCCGGGATCGGGGGCACCGATGCCGGCCACGGCGTCACCGTCGTCGTCGGAGCGTCCGTCGCCGGCCGCGGGCCCGGCCCCCGCCCGCCCCCGGCCGCCCCCGCCCGGCCGCGTCGTCCCTAGACTGCAGGTATGCCAACCGCACTGATCACGGGGGCGACGGCCGGCATCGGTGCCGCCTTCGCCCGCCGCCTCGCCGCCGACGGATTCTCACTCGTCCTGGTCGCCCGCGACGAGAAGCGTCTCGTCTCCGTCGCCGAGGAGCTGCGCCTGCGGTACGGGGTGAGCAGCGAGGTGCTCGCCGCCGACCTGGTGACCGACGAGGGCCTGGAAGCGGTGGAGCGGCGGCTCGGCGAGGGGGTCGACCTGCTGATCAACAACGCGGGCTTCGGCCACCGGGGTCACTTCCTGGACGTGCCCGCGGAGGAGGAGCTGCGGATGCTCAAGCTGCACTGCGAGGCGGTGCTGCGGCTCACCCTGGCCGCGCTGCCGGGGATGCGGGACCGCGACCGGGGCGCGGTGATCAATGTCGCGTCGGTGGCGGCGTTCTTCACCCGGGGCTCCTACAGCGCGTCCAAGGCGTGGGTGGTGAGCTTCAGCCAGGCCACGGCCATCGAGATGGCCGGGACCCGCGTGCGCGTCATGGCCCTGTGCCCGGGGTTCGTGCACACCGAGTTCCACGAGCGCGCCTCGATGGACAAGTCGGGCATCCCCGAGTTCTTCTGGCTGTCGGCCGACAACGTCGTCCGCGAGGCGATGCGCGACCTGGCCCGGGGCGTGCGGGTGAGCATCCCCGACCTGCGCTACAAGGTCATCGTCAGGGTCGGCAGGCTGCTCCCCCTCGGCCTGATCGGCCAGTTCTCGCGCCGCCTCGCCCGCCGCTGAAGGAAACGCCGCCGGAGAGACGCCACGCGAGAGACACCGCGCGAGAAAGGCCACGGGAGAGACGCCACGGGAGAGAGGCCGCCGGGGGAACGCCCGGGAAGAGACCCGCGGCGCAGGACCACCGGCGGGAAGCCGCTGACAAGGAAGGCCGACAAGGAAGACGGAAGGGCCCGCGCCACGGGAGGGGGTCGTGGCGCGGGCCCTTTCGGCCTGCGGTGGTTCGCGGGCCCTTTCGGCCTGCGGCGATGGTCGGGGCGAGCCTCACGACCGACCGGCGCGGCGGATCAGACGCGGGCGTTGGCCTCGTGACCGATCGCCAGACCCGAGACCGGGTCGAAGAAGTGCAGGTTGTGGGTGTCGACGATCAGCTCGATGTTCTGGCCGGGACGGACGTGGCTGCGGGAGTTGACGCGGGCGGTCCACAGGGACTTGTCGCCCACCAGCGGCAGCGTCGCGTCCTCCTCGCCGTCGTCGGCGGCGGCGGCCACGGTGTCCTGGTGCTGGACCGGCGGGGCGTCGATCAGGAACAGCACGTTGATCTCGGAGCCCAGCTCCTCGGTGACCTCGGCGCGGACCGGCAGGCGGACCCAGCCGGAGGAGGAGCCGTTGGCGGCGATCGAGTCGTCGAAGTCGGAGGGGCGGATGCCCAGGATGATCTTCTTGCCGAAGTACTGGTCGAGGCCGCGCTTCTCGGCGAGGGTCTCGGCCGGCACCGGCAGCTTGAAGCCCGCGAACGCGACGGCCGCGCCGCCCTCGCCGCGCACCAGCTCGGCATTGACGAAGTTCATCGACGGGGAGCCCATGAAGCCCGCGACGAACAGGTTGACCGGCTTGTCGAAGAGGTTCTGCGGGGTGTCGACCTGCTGGAGCAGGCCGTCGCGCAGCACGCAGACGCGGTCGCCGAGGGTCATGGCCTCGACCTGGTCGTGGGTGACGTAGACGGTCGTCACGCCCAGGCGCTCGTGCAGGGTGTTGAGGGAGGCGCGCATGGAGACGCGGAGCTTGGCGTCCAGGTTGGACAGCGGCTCGTCCATGAGGAAGGCCTGCGGCTCACGCACGATCGCGCGGCCCATGGCGACACGCTGGCGCTGGCCACCGGAGAGGGCGGCGGGCTTGCGCTTGAGGTACTGGTCCAGGCCGAGCATCTTGGCGGCCTCGCCGACGCGCTTGGCGATCTCCGCCTTGGGCATCTTGCGGAGCTTCAGACCGAAGGCGAGGTTCTCCTCGACGGTCATGTGCGGGTAGAGCGCGTAGTTCTGGAAGACCATGGCGATGTCGCGGTCCTTCGGGGGCAGGTGGTTGACCACCCGGTCGCCGATGGAGATCTCGCCGCCGCTGATGTCCTCAAGCCCGGCGATCATCCGCAGGGCGGTGGACTTGCCACATCCGGACGGCCCGACCAGCACCATGAACTCCCCGTCCCTGATCTCAAGGTCGAGGCCGTTCACGGCTTTGACGCCGCCCGCGTAGATCTTGTCGACTTTGCTGAGAACAATGGATGCCATGGAAGTCCTTGTCGCCTCGGGCCAACCCCGCGTTCACCCGATATTGGATACGTTTTCATGCATCTCATCGGAAACGGACATCCGTGTCAAGAGTCTGCCCGGTTCTGGCCTGTCAGCAGGGCGGTTATCACCGCTTCGCACTGGATCCGGCCCGGAAATCATGATGGAATCGTTTCCATGAACATGCGTCGTACGACGATCAAGGATGTCGCCGGGGCGGCCGGGGTGGGGGTCGCCACGGTGTCCCGGGTCCTGTCGGGCGGCTCGGCCAGCCCGGAGACCAGGGAGCGGGTGCTGACCGTCGCCGCCCAGCTCGACTACCGGCCCAGCGCGCTCGGGCGCAACCTGCGCCAGCGGCGCTCGGGCGGGATCGGGCTGCTGCTGCCCGACATCACCGACACCTTCTACGGCCGGGTGGCCGACGGCGTGCTCGCCTGCGCGCGCTCGGCGGGCGAGCCGGTGATCGTGGGCGCGACCGGCGACGACCCCGAGCGCGAGGCCGAGCTGATCGGCATGCTGCTGGAGCAGGGCGTGGACCGGGTGATCGCGATCCCCTCGGGCGACGGCGACAGCTGGGCGCCCACCCTGCGGGCCGGGGTGATCACGGTGTTCGCGCACCGGCTCTCGGCCGGGCGCGACGACATCCCCGCGGTGGTGGCCGACGACCGCGCGGGGGTCGGGACGGCCGTCGACTACCTGACGGGGCTGGGACACCGGCGCATCGCCTATCTGGGCGGGCCGGGACAGGCGCAGCGCCTGTCGGTCTTCAGGCAGGCGCTGGGCCCCCTCGTCGACGAGGAGCTGATCGTCGTCGCCCGGGGCAGCCGCGACTCCGCGTACGCCGCCGCCGCCGGGCTCTTCCAGCACCGGCCGGACCTGACCGCCGTGCTGGCCGGGGGCAACCTGCTGGGCGAGGCGGCGGTGCTGGCGGCGCGGGAGCTGGACCTGCGCATCCCCAGGGACCTGTCCCTGATCATGTTCGACGACGTGCCCTGGGCCGAGCTGTGCTCACCGCCGCTGACGGTGATCGCCCAGCCGGCCAGGGACATCGGCTACCGCGCCGCCGAGCTGGTGCTGCGCGGCGGCGCCAGGAGGCCTCGGGGCGTGCTGCTGCCCACCGAGCTGATCGTCAGGGGCAGCTGCGCGGCTAGAGGGACTTCTCGATCGCCGCGATGAGGGCGGGGTCGCCGGGCTCGACGGCCGGCCGGAACCTGCCCAGCACCTCCCCGTCCCGCGAGACGAGGAACTTCTCGAAGTTCCACTTCACGTCACCGGCCTCACCCTCGGCGTCGGGGGTGGCGGTCAGCGCGTCGTAGAGGGGGTGCCTGCCGTCGCCGTTGACCTCGGTCTTGGCCAGCAGCGGGAAGTCGACGCCGTAGGTGGTGGAGCAGAACTCCTGGATCTCCTCGGCGGTGCCCGGCTCCTGGCCGTAGAACTGGTTGCACGGCACGCCGACGACGGTGAAGCCCCGGTCGCCGTAGGTCCGCTGGAGGTCGACGAGACCCGCGTACTGGGGGGTGAGGCCGCACTTGGAGGCGACGTTCACGACGAGGACGGCCCTGTCCCCGGCGAGCTCGGCCAGGGTGGTGGGCGCGTCGGAAAGGGTGAGGAGCGAGATATCACGGATTCCCATGAGCCGCAGCCTAATCCCGTTGTCACATTTGAGAGTTATGCCGTCCAGAAAGTGAAATGTGACTGACGCCACAGGTGAGACGGGGCCCGCCTCACCAATGCTTTGATCATTCCCTTACCGATCTTTGACAGGACTCCTGACAGGCGCTGTCGACTGGCCCGCCGCCGAATCGCCGGGCATCGTGTCGGCCGTCCCCCGTCCCCGAAGCACAGGGAGTCCCATGTCGACGCTCCGCCGTACCGGTGTGCTGGTGATCACCTCGGTGCTCGCCCTCGGCACCACCACGGTCGCCCAGGCGTCCTCGGCAAGACCGGGCAACCAGGCCGTAGCCAGGCCCATGGTGTCCGCGCACGGCTGGAACAAGAGCCAGTTCACCTGCCTCAGCAGGCTCTGGACCAAGGAGAGCAACTGGAACCACCGCGCCCGCAACCGCTCGTCGGGCGCGTACGGCATCCCCCAGGCGCTGCCCGGCGGCAAGATGGCCAGCGCCGGGCGCGACTGGCGCACCAACCCCAGGACGCAGATCAGGTGGGGACTCGGCTACATCAAGCAGCGCTACGGCTCGCCGTGCCGGGCGTGGACGCACTTCACCGCGCGGGGCTGGTACTGATCAGCGAGCGGTGAGCTGAAACCCCATGGCAGGGTGATTTTCACACCGTCTCCCGGCATGGGTGATTCGCCGGTCGTAACCGCCCCTTCGCCGAATCACCCGTAGATCCCGAAGATCGGGCAAACACCTTTCCTTCGCGTGTCCCATCCGGTGTCCGGCGCGCTCTCGCGTACTAGAAAGCCGCCTAGAGAGATCGCCGCGGCGTCTCATGCCGGAAACAGGCCGGAGAGACCACGCGGACGTTCCCCGTCCGAGCCACGGACGCCGGATCGTCGGACGCCGGAGGGCACCACGTGCCCTCCCGCGCCTTCCGCACGCGGCCCGAGGACAAGGATCCATGTGAACAGCTACCGCGTTCTGCGCAACACCGTCATGACCGTGCTCACCGCCTCGGCGATGGTCGGTCCACCGACGGTGGGACAGGCTGAAAGCACCTCCGAGACGGCCAGGAAAGGGTCGTCGAGGACGGTGTACCGCCTCACCTGGGCCACCCAGGTGAAGCCGAGGGTGAAAGCGGTCGCGAGGACCGCCAAGGGCAGGAACAAGACGATCGCCTATCGTCTCGTGTCCCGCCGAGCGTGGCCGCACAGCCAGTTCCGCTGCCTGGACAGTCTCTGGACCAGGGAGAGCAACTGGAACCACCGTGCGTACAACCGCTCATCGGGTGCGTACGGCATCCCGCAGGCGCTGCCCGGCTCGAAGATGGGCGGCAGCGGCCGGGACTGGCGCTACAACCCGATCACACAGATCCACTGGGGTCTGAGCTACATCAAGAGCCGTTACGGGTCACCGTGCGGCGCGTGGGGTCACTTCCGGTCGAGCAACTGGTACTGACCCGCACGGAGAGTGTCCAGGGGAAGGGAACACTCTCCTGACGCTCGGGGCTCCAGGGCCCCGGGCGTCACCCTCCCGGGCCGCCCGGCCCCCACACTCCGGCACTGCCCGCCCGGCCGCCGCGCCACCTCCCGGGACACCCGGCCGCCACACTTGGGCACCACCCGCCTGCCGAGCTGCCGCATCCAGACGCCCGGAGCCGTCCGGCCATCTCTGGCGGGGCTTTCAGAACCTCAAGGCCTCAGGGCCTCAGGGCCTCCAGAGGGCTTCGGGGCCTCAGGGCAGGTCGAGGGCGCTCAGGCCCAGCAGGAGGGCCTGCCGGTCACGGGTGGTCAGGCTCTCGTACGGCCGCGCGGCGCGGCGGTTCGTCTCCGCCTCGATCCGGTCGCGGGCCGGCCCCGGGGGCAGGGCGATGATCTGGGCCGCGGTGAGGCCCTCCCGCGCCCAGGCGTCGGCGTGCGCGTCGGCGCGGTGGTAGCGCAGCACGGCCAGCCGGTTGAACAGCAGCACGCCCGGCGGGGTCCCCTCAGGCTCGTGGGGCGGCGACGCCTGGGCGAAGGCCGCTCCGCCCCCGGCGGCGGCACCGGCCTCCACGAGCCTGCCGGCGAGATCCGCCAGCTCGGGCAGCCGGTCGGCCTGGGCGGCCCACAGCTCGCCGGTCACCGCCGCGTGCGCCTCGTACAGGGCGGAGATGAAGGAGAGCGCGGTCGCGGTGGCGCGCAGCGTGCCGCCGTCCTCGACGAGGGTGCCCTGGGCGATCTGTACGTCGATCTCCGACCGGTCGAAGGGGTTGTAGCGGTAGAGGGCGGCCAGTCCTCCGGCGGTGAGCGGCCTGGCGGGAAGCACGAATCGGAGGTCGACCAGCAGGTCCGTCTGGAGGCCGGACCGCTCGGTGAGCTCCCGGCCGAGGGGCCTGCTCGCGATGTGAACGCCGAGATTGACCGCGTCGATCAGCGGGGCGATCGACGCCGCGTAGCCGGGCACATCATCGAAGCGTGACATGCTGCGATATCTTGCCGCATTTTCTTACTCTCCGAACCGTCCCAGAACGAAGGCGACGGCTCCGCCCACGGCGGCGAGCGTACCGAACCAGGCGATGAGGGCGTCGGCCCGGTTGTCGAGGGGACGGCTCCCGTGCAGGGCCTCCTGGGCGCGCCGGTAGCGGACGCCCGTCTGGGTGAGCAGCAGGACGGCGCAGAACACGGCCGGGATGAAGGGGACGACGGCCGGCGCGGGCGCACCGGCGCGCAGGGCGACCCCCGCTCCGGCCAGGCTGGTGACGGCCAGCGCGGCGGTGGTGCGGACCCAGGCGAGGCGGGTCCGCTCGCTCTGCAGGCCCGCGTCCCACGGCTCGTTCACCGGGAGCTCACCGGGACAGCAGGATGAGGATCAGGGCGAGCACGGCGACCGCCGCCACGCCGTACCCGAACAGGGGCGCGAGGGCGGGGGGCGGGAGGGGGGCGGAGCTGCGCAGGGCGCGCTGGACGCGGCGCCAGCGGGGATAGGCCATCGCGGCCGCCAAGGCGGACAGCGACACCAGGACCACCGCGAGCACGGTGCGCATCCAGGGGACGAAGACGTCGGCGGAGACGGCGGCCATGGCCACGCCGCCCGCGCTCAGCGCGAGCGACGTGCTCAACCAGGTCAGGTACGTGCGTTCGTTGGCGAGGGTGAACCGGGGGTCGGGCTCGTGGTCCGGAGAGCTCATGAACTGTCCTGGGTCTTCATAGGAATAACGGTATTTCAACCACTTTTCCCCTAGAGAACCCGGGATTTCCGGAGGTGCCCGCAGGCACCTCCGGGGCCGGCGCGGTGACCGCACCCGCACCGAGGCGGCAGGGACTGCCCCAGGGACTAGCCGCAGGCGTTGGTCAGCTGCTGGACCCACTGCACCGAGTCGGTGGCCACCTTCTGGGCGGCGTCGACGGCGCTGTTGGCGTCGGTGACGTTGAAGCCCTCCAGGGTGCCGGAGACGCCCTCGGCGGCCTCCTTCAGCGAGGTGTTGGCGGCCTTGTCGGCCAGATCGCCCAGCTTGGCGCCACCGTCGTTCAGCGCCTGCTCCATCGCGGCCGGGTCGTTGAGCAGCCCGGAGACCTTGGCGGCGGTCTCGGTGACGATGCCCGCGGCCTGCACGCACTGCTGCGCCTTGTCGATGCCCTGGCTCACCTCCTGGATCTCGGAGCAACCGGTGGTGAAGAGGGCGGCGGCCAGCACAGAGGCGGCGAGGACGGGGATTCGTCGCGGAAGGGGTCGCATGTCCCGACCCTACCCAACGGGCCGCCACGGCAGGCGCCGCCGTACCGGCTCGTTACCGACCGACTTGATCGCGGTCCGGAACGCGGCGAGGTGCGGGAACCGGGACGCGAGGGGGTGCCTCGATCAGCACGCGGAGGGATGGCGTCACCGGGAGGCGGCCAGGCAGCGGGACCGGGGCACGGCGGGGTGACGCGAACCGGGACGCGGGAAGGCCGTGGAACCGGGGCGCGGAAGGACACGGAGAAGGCGCGGGAAGGTCCAGGAACCGGGACGTGGAAGGACACGGAGAAGGCACGGGAAGGTCCAGGAACCGGGACGTGGAAGGACACGGAGAGAGCACGGGAAGGTCCAGGAACCGGGGCGCGGAAGGGCACGGAGAGGGCGCGGGGAGGTCCAGGAACCGGGACGTGGGGAGGCGGCGGGATCCGGCACACCCCGGTAGTCGTACGATCATCTGTAGTCACACGAGGGGGAGACATGACGACCTGTGAGCACATCCTGGAGGCCCAGGACCCGTCGCCGCGCACGCCCGAGGGGTGCGAGGAGTGCCTGGCCGACGGCGGCCGCTGGGTCCACCTGCGCCGGTGCCTGTCCTGCGGGCACATCGGCTGCTGCGACTCGTCGCCCGGCAAGCACGCCACCGCCCACTTCCACCAGACCTCCGACCCGGTCGTCGCCTCGTTCGAGCCGGGCGAGGACTGGCGCTGGTGCTACGTGGACAACGTCATCGGCTAGTCGCGCTCCAGGGTGGCCTCTTCGAAGTCGATCTCGTGGAGGACCCTGCGGAGCACCTCGTCGTCGATGCGCCGCTCGTCGCGGAGGCGGACGAACACGTCGCGCTCCACCGTCAGCATCTCCCGGCGGAGCCGCCGGTAGACGTTGCTCGGCGTCTCCGTCCCCTCCTGCCCCGTGCCGCCGCCCAGGCGCTCCCAGGCGGTGAGGGTACGGCGCTCGGCGCGGGATCTCAGCTGGTCGACGACCTCCCGGTGGACCTCGTCGACGCCCTCCGCCACCAGCTCGTCCAGCCGGGCCAGCGAGGCCGAGGCCGCCGCCTGCTGCGCGGCCGCCTCCGCCAGGTTGTCGGTGTAGATCTCCTGCGTGTTGGAGACCCTCAGCCTGCGGATCAGCGCCGGGAACGTCAGCCCCTGGACCAGGAGGGTGCCGATCACCACGGAGAAGGTGAGGAAGAGGAGCAGGTCGCGGCCGGGGAAGGTCTCCGGGATGGCGAAGGCGGCGGCCAGGGAGACCACGCCGCGCATGCCCGCCCAGCTCACGATGGTCACGTTCTGCCAGGTCGGCGCGTGGGTCTCGGTCCTGCGGATCTTCTTCGACAGCATCCGGGGGAGATAGATGCTGGGCACGACCCAGACCACCCTGGCGACCACCGCGGCGGCGAAGACGGCGAGCGCCATCCCGGCGAGCTTCCACCCGTCGCCCCACTCCAGCCCCCGCATGATCGGCCACATCTGCAGGCCGATCAGCGCGAAGACGATCGTCTCCAGGAAGAAGTCGAGGACCTTCCAGACCGCGTCGGACAGCAGCCGGGTGCCGAAGCCCGCCCTGGGCATGCGGTGGCCGATGTAGAGGCCGACGATCACCACGACGATCACGCCGGAGACGTGCACGCTCTCGGCCGCCAGGTAGACGGCGAACGGGATGAGCAGCATGACGGTGTTCTCGACGAGCGCGTCGCGCAGCCGGACCAGCACCCAGGCCAGCACCCAGGCGAGCGCGAGGCCCATCACCACGCCGCCCGCCGCGGAGCGGGCGAAGTCGAGGGTGGCGTCCTGCCAGGTGATGCCCTGCCCGACCGCGGCCGCGATGGCCACCCGGTAGGCGGTGAGCGCGGTGGCGTCGTTGAACAGGCTCTCCCCCACCAGGATGGTGACCACCTTGCGGGGCAGCCCGAGCCTGCGGGCCACGGCGACGGCGGCGACCGCGTCGGGCGGGGCCACGATCGCGCCCAGCGCGAACGCGGCGGCGAGCGGCAGCTCGGGCAGGAGCAGGTGGGTGACCCACCCGATGACCAGCGTGGTGAACAGCACCAGGCCGACCGAGAGCAGCGCGACCGGCCTGCGGAAGTCCTTGAGCCTCAGGTAGGAGCTGTCGATCGCCGCCGAGTAGAGGAGCGGGGGCAGGAAGACCAGCAGGACCAGCTGGGGGTCGAGCTCGTACACGGGAACGAACGGCGACAGCGCCGCCCCGGCGAGCACCAGCAGCAGCGGCGCCGGCCATCCCCTGCGCCGGGCCACCGCGGCCACCGCGATCCCGACGACCGAAACGGCCAGCATCTGCAGCACCGTCGACTCGTCCACGCCACCCCGCCCGATAGGGATCGATCAGCCTACGTGCCCCGGCGCGCCTCGCGAACCGCCCGGGGCGGCCGAGACCACCACACGGCGCCGGACCACATATCCGGCGGACGCCACACGCTATCCCCTCCGGCGCCGAGCTCGCGACCGGGGTACGGCGGCGCCGGTTCTCAGAGGTCCCGGCGGTCCCGGAGGCCCTGAGGATCCCGGAGACCCCCGAGATCCCGGAGGCCCTCAAGACCCCTGGGATCCCGGAGGGGGATCACCAGTCGCGGTCGCCCCTGTCGTCGCGGCGGCGGCCCTCGCGGCGGCCGCCCTCGTACTGACGCCCCTCGTCGTACTGGCGCTCGTCGCGGCGGCGGTCGTCGTACCGCTCGTCGTAGTGCTGCTCGGGGCGGAGCCTCTCGCCGGTGGAGTGCGGGGGCGGGTCCTGGACGTAGGGGCGGGGCAGCCTCTGGTCGGGCGCCACGGGAGCTGCCTGGCCGAGCAGGCCCAGCGGGTCGGACGGGTCGACGTCCTGCTGCGGGTAGGTGGGCGGCGAGCCGTACAGGTCGCGCAGGTCGGCCGGGTGACCGGCCTGGTGGGGCTGCCGGCCGCCGAACGCGTAGGGATCGGGCTGGGCGGGGGGCGGGTAGCCGCCGCCGTACTGGTCGGCCTGCGCGTTGCCGTAGGCGGCCTGCTGCTGGGCGGCGAAGCCGAAGGGGTCGGTCGAGTTCTGCTGTCCCTGCCCGTAGGGGTCGGGCTCCGGCCGCGGGGCGGGCGGGGCGGACTCGGCGAGCTGGCCGAAGAACTGGTCGGGACGCGGCGTGAACGGGGCTGCCGGCTTCTGCCTGCTCTCCGGGGGCGCGAACGGGTCGACGGGCCGGGACTGCGGCTGGACCTGGGGCTGGACCTGGGGCTGGGCCTGGGGCGGCACGCCGTACTGGTCGGCCCGCCGGCCGCCGAACCGGTCGGCGGGCCCGGCGTAGGGCTCGGGCCGCTGCGGGGCGGGCGTGACGGCGTACGGATCGGCCTGCTGGACGGGCGCGGCGTAGGGGTCGGGCTGCTGGACGGGCGCCGCGTAGGAGTCCGGGTAGGAGTCCGGCTGGACGGGCGCGGCGTACGGGTCGGGCTGCTGGGTGCCGTACGGGGGCTGCGCGGGCGGGTAGCGGTCGCCGGGCAGCTGGTAGGCGGGCTCGCCGGAGACGGGACCGGTGCCGAGCGGCTCGACGGGCTGCGGCTGCCCGTAGGGCAGGGAGTCGTTCACGATCATGTTCTCGCGCGGCACGGCGTCGGAGGAGCCGTACCCCTGGGGCATCCGGTCCTGGGGCCGGTCGGAGCGGTCCATGGGCGGGGGGACCACGCCCCGCGCGACGAGCACGTCGTTCGGGCCGAGGGCGGCGACCTGGCGGGGCTCGTCCAGCGGCGAGGGGACGTGGCCCGCCGGGTCGGGGTACTGCTGGGCCTGGGCGTAGTCCTCGGGCCGGGGCCGGGCGTACTGGCCGGTGCCCGGGAACTCGCCGTAGGCCTGCGGCTCGTCCTGCGGTGGCTGCTCGGCGCGCGCGGGCTCGCCCACCTCGTCGGGATACTGCCCACCGGCCTCGACGAAGCCCTCGTCAAGGGTGTCGACCAGGCGCCCCACGTCGCTCATGGGCATGCGGAAACTCGCGGTGCACATCTCGCCGCGCCACAGGCTCAGCACCAGCGTGCCTTCGTGCCAGGTGACCCGGAGCACCCGCTCCTGGCCACGCTCGTCAAAGAACACCTCGCCGAACGACGGCAACGGGACAACTTCCGACATGGAAGACATGTTGCTTTAACCAGCCTTTATTCGTCCACTCGACCTCGGGAAACCCTACCGAACCAGTTCTTTCCGTCCCCATCTTCCGCCTCAGCGGTACCAGAGCGGTAGCCCTTCCCTTGACCTTACGAGGATTGGTGAGCCGGGTGATCCCGCCAGTTTGCCATGTGACGTGAACCCCGGCTTCCGGAATACGGGTATGCGTCCACGCCACGACTCGCCGGAGCAGCCGCGACTGTCGGGCCGAACGGGTACGGTTGGCTGTCGTGCCGACCGACTCCATCGCCCCATCCGAAGACGTCTCCTCAAAGGTGGATATTCCCCCGGTTGAGGATTTGCTGAGCACCGCCGTCGAGGCGGTGGGCGGGGTCGAGCGCCCCGGCCAGATCACCATGGTGAGGGCGGTGCAGCACGCGATCGAGTCGGGCGACCACCTCGCCGTGCAGGCGGGCACGGGCACCGGCAAGTCGCTCGCCTACCTGATCCCCTCGATCAGGCACGCGATGACCTCCAAGGGCGCCGTGGTCGTCTCCACCGCCACCATCGCGCTCCAGCGCCAGCTCGTCGACCGCGACCTGCCCCGCCTCGCCAAGGCGCTCGCCCCGCAGCTGCCGCACGAGCCGGCGTTCGCGATCCTCAAGGGCCGCCGCAACTACCTGTGCCGCTACAAGGCGAGCGCGGGGTGGCCCGACGAGGAGCAGGACCAGCTCTTCGACCCCCGGGAGGTCAACGCGACGGGCCGGATGGTCCAGCGCATCCAGGAGTGGGCGAACGAGACGGAGACCGGCGACCGCGACGAGCTCGTCCCCGGCGTCAACGAGCAGGCCTGGCGGCAGTTCTCGGTCAGCGCCAGGGAGTGCCTGGGCGCCACGCGCTGCCCGAGCGGCACGGAGTGCTTCGCCGAGCTGGCCCGCGCCCGCGCCGGTGAGTCCGACGTGGTCGTGACCAACCACGCGCTGCTCGCGATCGACGCGATGGAGGACTTCCCGCTCCTGCCCGAGCACGAGGTGGTCGTCGTCGACGAGGCCCACGAGCTGGTCGACCGGGTCACCTCCGTGGTCAGCGGCGAGCTGTCGGAGACCATGGTCACGGTGGCCGCGCGGCGGGTCGGCAAGCTCATCGAGCAGCACCTCGCCGACCGGCTGATGGAGAGCGGCGAGGACCTCAAGGCCCTGCTCGCCGCCGCCCCCGCCGGGCGCCTCGACGAGCTCCCCCAGGTGCTCGGGATGACGCTCGCCCTGGTCCGCGACGCGGCGTGGGCGTGCGTCACCGCCCTCGGCCCGCGCAACGGCGACAAGGACGACCCGGAGGGCGCGGGGCTGCGCAGGGCGGCCTTCACCTCGCTCGACGAGGTCCACGACACCGCGCAGCGCATGCTCGACGCCTTCGGCCACGCCGAGGAGGTCGACCGCGCCGAGGTGGTCTGGCTGGAGGCGGGCACCGACCGGCGCCCGCCCCTGCTGCGGGTGGCGCCGCTGACGGTGGCGGGCATGCTCCGCGACAAGCTCTTCGGCGACCGTACGGTCATCCTCACCTCGGCCACGCTCGCCCTGGGCGGCGCCTTCGACGGCCTGGCCCGGCAGTGGGGCCTGGGCAACGGGAAGAACACGGCGGGAGACGAGACGCGGGAGAAGGAGAGCGGAGAGGGCGGCGAGGAAGAGAAGGACGGGAAGAAACGGCGCAAGGGCGGCAAGGCCGGGGCCGGCTGGGCCGGGATCGACGTCGGCTCCCCCTTCGACCACCCGCGCAGCGGCATCCTCTACGTCGCCAAGCACCTGCCCCAGCCGGGCCGCGACGGCCTGCCCGAGGCCTACCTGGAGGAGATCACCGAGCTGATCGAGGCCGCGGGAGGCCGCACCCTCGGCCTGTTCTCCTCGATGCGCGCCGCCAAGGCGGCCACCGAGGCGTTGCGCGACCGGCTGAGCGTGCCGCTGCTCTGCCAGGGCGACGACTCCACGATGCTGCTGGTCAAGCAGTTCGCCGAGGACGAGCCGACCTGCCTGTTCGGCACGCTGTCGCTCTGGCAGGGGGTCGACGTGCCCGGCCCGTCGCTGCGGCTGGTCATCATCGACCGCATCCCCTTCCCGCGCCCCGACGACCCGCTCAGCTCCGCCCGGCAGCGCCACGTCGCGGCCAAGGGCGGCAACGGGTTCATGTCGGTCGCCGCGACCCACGCCGCGCTGCTCCTCGCCCAGGGCGCGGGCCGCCTGCTGCGCAGCCAGCACGACAAGGGCGTGGTCGCGGTGCTCGACCCCCGGCTGGCGACGGCCCGCTACGCCGGGTTCCTGCGCGACTCCCTGCCGCCTTTCTGGCCCACCAACGACCCGGCGAAGGTCCGCAGCGCCCTCAAGCGCCTCAGCGACTCCTGAGACCGGCGGCCTCCTGGGTTTCCGAGGCCGCCCCCCTCCTGGCCCTCGCGGGTCAGGAGGCGGTCTCGGCGATGGCCCGCAGGGCCAGCACGTACGACCTCAGGCCGAAGCCCGCGATGGTGCCGGTCGCCACGGCGGCGACCACCGAGGTGTGCCGGAACTCCTCGCGGGCGGCCGGGTTGCTGATGTGCACCTCGACCAGGGGCGCGGTGCGCTGGGCGATGGCGTCGCGCAGCGCGTAGGAGTAGTGGGTGAACGCCGCCGGGTTCAGCACCACGGGGATCCGGCCGTCGGCCGCCTCGTGCAGCCAGCCCAGCATCTCGGCCTCGTCGTCGGTCTGCCGGACGTCGACCGACAGCCCGAGCTCCCTGCCGGTGTCCCGGCAGAGCGCGGCCAGGTCCGCGAAGGTCTCCGCGCCGTAGACGTCCGGCTCGCGGGTGCCGAGCCGCCCCAGGTTGGGGCCGTTGAGCACGTAGACGGGTCTCATCGGGTCACTCACCGCTCCTTGATGACCGCGCGCCTGCCGCGCGGCCCACGTCACTCGTCACTCGTCCGGCGCGCCGTGCCCCGCCGAGGCCCCGGCCCCGTTCGCGGACCCCGGCCCGCGGGCACGCCCTCACTTCCCGGGGCGTACGGGCCCGGGGAGGCGAGACTCACCGGGCGACCTCGTAGTAGGCGGCCTCCAGGAGCTCCTCCGGCGGGTCGACCAGCGGGGACACCTTCGCCAGGTCGTCCAGCAGGACGAAGCGCAGCTTGGCGCCGCGGCTCTTCTTGTCGAGGCGCATGTGGTCGCGCAGCTCGGGCCAGGCCTCGCGGCGGTAGGCGGTCGGCAGCCCGACCGAGGTGAGGATGGACCTGGTCCGCTCCACGACGTCGGCGCCGATCCTGCCGTCGAGGCGGGACAGCTCGGCCGCGTAGACCATGCCGATCGCGACGGCCTCGCCGTGGCGCATGCGGTACTCCTCGACGCGCTCGATGGCGTGCGCGAGCGTGTGGCCGTAGTTGAGGATCTCCCGCAGGCCGCCCTCGCGCAGGTCGGCGCCGACGACGGTGGCCTTGATCTGGATCTTCCGCTCGATCAGCTCCCGGGTGTGCCGCCCCTCGGGGAGCCTGGCGCCCTCCGGGTCGTCCTCGATGAGCGTGAGGATCCGCGGGTCGGCGATGAAACCGCCCTTGATGATCTCCGCGAGGCCGCCCACGTAGTCGTCGCGGGGCACCGAGACCAGCGTCGCCAGGTCGCACAGCACCCCGGCCGGGGGGTGGAAGGAGCCGACCAGGTTCTTGCCCTCGGGGGTGTTGATGCCGGTCTTGCCGCCCACCGCCGCGTCGACCATGCCCAGCAGGGTCGTCGGCACCTGCACGACCTTGACCCCGCGCAGCCAGGTGGCGGCGGCGAACCCCGCCAGGTCGGTGGTGGCTCCCCCGCCGACGCCGACCACGGCGTCGGAGCGGGTGAGGCCCGCGCGGCCGAAGGCGGACCACAGCTCCGCGGCCACCTCGACCGTCTTGGCGCGCTCGGCGTCGGGCACCGGCAGCGCGACGACCTCGTACCCGGCGGCCTCGATCGCGCCGCAGACCGGGCGGGCGATCTCCGGCAGGCTCTCCGGGTGGATCACCGCGACGGTGCTCACCCCCGCGACGGTGCTCACCCCCGCGCCGAGCAGGCCGGGCAGCTCGCCGAGCACCCCGGTGCCGATCACCACGTCGTACGGGCTCTCGCCGGGGACCTCGATCCTGGAGATCGTCACGGCTTCAGGCCCTCCACGATCTCGTCGACGATCTGGCCGGGGTCGCGGTCGTCGGTCGCCACGACGATCGTGGCCAGCCCCTCGTAGACGGGGCGGCGGGCGTCCATCAGCTTCTTCAGCTGGCTGCGCGGGTTCAGCACCAGCAGGGGCCGCGCCGAGGCGAGGCCCACGCGCTGGACGGCGTTGGAGAGGCCGACCTCCAGGTAGACCACCGGCTGACCGGCCAGCAGCTCGCGGGTGGCCTCGGCGAGGATCGCGCCGCCGCCCAGGGACAGGACGCCGTCGTGCTCGGCCAGCGCCTGTCGTACGGCGTCGGCCTCCAGCTCGCGGAAGCGCTCCTCGCCGTCCTCGATGAAGACGTCGCTCACCGGCTTGCCCGCCGTGCGCTCCACGTCGGCGTCGGTGTCGCGGAAGGCGACCCCGAGCCGCTCGGCCAGGAGCTGCCCTATGGTCGACTTGCCCGATCCGGGAGGACCGATCAGCACTGCTCGGGGACTCATCCGATCTCCTTCGACGCCGGCCCGCTCACCGGGGAACCGGGAACGCCCTCGCCCGGACGCCCGCTCACTTGATCACCAACGAGGAGAGGTAGCCGGACAGGTTGCGGGCGACCTCCTCGACGGAGTCGCCGCCGAACTTCTCGATCGCCGCGTCGGCCAGGATCAGCGCGACCATCGCCTCGGCGACGATCGCGGCGGCCGGGACCGCGCACACGTCGGAACGCTCGTGGTGGGCCTTGGCGGCCTCGCCGGTCAGCACGTCGATGGTGGCCAGCGCCCGGGGGACGGTGGAGATCGGCTTCATCGCCGCGCTGACGCGCAGCGGCTCGCCGTTGGTCATGCCCCCCTCGACGCCGCCGGCCCGGTTGGTCATCCGGCGTACGCCGTCGGCGGTGTTCTCGATCTCGTCGTGGGCCTGGGAACCGGGGCGGCGGGCCGTCTCGAACCCGTCGCCGACGCCGACGCCCTTGATCGCCTGGATGCCCATCAGCCCGGCCGCGAGGCGGGCGTCGAGGCGGCGGTCCCAGTGGGTGTAGCTGCCCAGGCCGGGCGGCAGGCCGTAGGCGATCACCTCGACGACGCCGCCCAGGGTGTCGCCGTCCTTGTGGGCCTTGTCGATCTCGGCGACCATGGCCGCGCTGCCCTCGGGGTCGGCGCAGCGCACCGGGTCGGCGTCGACGGCCTCCAGGTCGCCGGGGCCGGGGACGACGCCCCGGGTGCTGGCGGCCCCGCCGATCGAGACGACGTGGCTGACGATGTCGACGCCGAGGGCCTGCTTGAGGAAGCTCCGCGCCACCTGGCCGAGCGCGACGCGGGCGGCGGTCTCGCGGGCGCTGGCCCGGTCGAGCACCGGGCGGGCGTCGTCGAAGCCGTACTTCTGCATCCCGGCGAGGTCGGCGTGGCCGGGGCGGGGGCGCGAGCGCGGCGCGTTGCGCGCCTGGCCCTCCAGCACGGCCGGGTCGACGGGGTCGGCGGCCATGACCGTCTCCCACTTGGGCCACTCGGTGTTGCCCACCCGGATGGCCACGGGGCTGCCGAGCGTCCGGCCGTGGCGGACGCCGCCCGAGATGGTCACGACGTCCTGCTCGAACTTCATCCGCGCTCCGCGGCCGTAGCCGAGGCGGCGGCGGCGCAGCGCCTCGTCCAGCTGTGCCGTGGTCACCTCCACCCCGGCGGGCAGGCCTTCCAGGATCGCGACGAGCTCGGGGCCGTGGGACTCTCCGGCGGTCAACCAGCGCAACATGGTGACAAGTCTTCCACGTGTCGCCCACTGGAATGGCCTTCGTTCACGGGTTGAGACATCCACCGGTGAACGTCACCCCGGGGACCGGGGACCGGGGGACGAGACCGGGGCCCACCGTGCGGGCGGTCTCGGTCGTACGTGCCCGGTGAACGTCACGCCGGAGCTCCGGATCCGGGCGGGGGCGGGAGGCGAGTGGCTCAGGGGGTGGACGGCCGGGAGAGCGGCTCACTCAGGGAGCGGCTCTCAGGGGGCGATTTACTCAGGAGGCGGTTCTCGGAGGGCGGCTCACTCAGGGAGCGGCTCTCCGAGGGCGATTTACTCAGGAGGCGATTCTCAGAGGGTGGTTCTCGGAGGGCGGTTCACGCAGAGGGCGGTTCGCTCAGAGGGCCGTGAGGACGGCGGCCAGGGTGCCGAAGGCCATGAAGGGGCCGAAGGGGATCTCGCTCTTGCGGCCCGCGCGGCGCGCGGCCATCAGGACGGCCCCGTAGAGCCCTCCGGCCAGGAGGCCGAGGAAGGCCCCGGTGACCAGGGTGTCCCAGCCCAGCCAGCCGAGGGCGGTGCCCAGGCTCGCCGCGAACTTGACGTCGCCCAGCCCCATCCCCGCCGGGTTGACCAGGAACAGCGCCAGGTAGAAGCCCGCCAGGGCGAGGCCGCCCAGTCCCGCGCCGAGCAGGTCTCCGAGACGACCGTCGGCGAGGGCCGGTACGGCCAGCGGGGCGGCGGTTCCCAGGTAGGCGGCGAGGGTGAGCCTGTCGGGCAGCCGGTGGACGGCGGCGTCGACGAAGGACAGTGCGACGGCGACCACCGCCAGCCAGCCGAAGGCGAGCAGCTCCCCCACCCCGGCGATCGATGCGATCCCCGCCCCCGGAACTCCCGGCACTTCCGCTACTCCCGGCGTCGCGTCCGGCCACAGCGCCCGCAGCGTGAGAGCGGCGAGCACCACCGCGGTGACCCCCTCCACCGCCCCGGCCGGGGGCCAGGTGCCGCGCCGCTCCCGCCCAGCCCCTTCGGCCCTCTCAGCCCTCTCGCCCTCCTCGCCTCCCTCAGCCCCGCCCCCTTCGACCCCCTCGGTCCTCTCTGCCTTCTCGGCCCTCCCGACCGTTTCGGCTCCGGCCCTCCCGGTCTCTTCTGCCTCTTCGGCCTCTTCGACCCACGAGTGGCGGGCGACCACGCGCCGCGTCCAGGAACCGATCGCCAGCCCCGCCAGGGCCGCCAGCGCGGGGAGGACCAGAAGGGTCACCGGGGGGCTCATGGAGCCGACCATAATCCGCGAACCCCTGTCGCGCCGAGGATCCGGCCACTCCGGCCGACGGACCGGGCCGGTGGGCCGAAGTGACCCCGGAGGTCATTGACGGGAGCCACGATGATCACGGAGGCTGGAGGCATTCCTACCCCCGGAGGGCCGGACCGCGTGGACACGGATCGCTTCAGCAAGCTTCCCGCGGTCATCGCGTCACTCGTCCTCCTGCCGGTGCTGCTCGAACTCCTCGCGTGGTACATCGAGGGCGAGGAGTACGACGTGGCCCGCGCGGTCACCGTGGTCCTGGTGATCGTGGGGCTCGCCCTCATCGCCACCGTGCTCGGCCGGATCAGGGCGCGGCTGCCGGTACTGCTGGTGGTCGCGCTGACGGTCACCGCGGCGGGCGAGGCGGTGCTGGGGTTCGTGGCGGCGTTCGGCCCGGTGCTCTGGCGGGGCGAGGTGCCCGGCGAGCTGCACGGGCTGGTCACCGCGGGGGTGAGCGCGTTCGCCGTCGCCACCGGCGTCTACCTGCTCGTCCAGTATCACCGTGGCCTCTACCTCCCGTACCTGGAGGCCGGGATGGGCCCGCTGCCCACCGCCACCAAGCGCAGGGTGCTCGGCGAGTCGGAGATCCTGATCCGCACCATGCCGGACATCGGCCCCTCGGTGGAGAAGGCGCTGGCCAGCTGCGTCGCCATGGTCGACCAGGACGACCTGCACTTCGTGGCCTTCTTCGGCGACCAGAAGTGCCGCTTCTACACCGACGTGCTGGACGACGGCGACCTGGCCCACTTCTTCCACGAGACCGACCAGGAGGAACGCCGGAAGATCTACCTCAAGGCGGGCAACCAGCTCAACTGGCTCACCCAGCGGCTCAACCGGCAGCTGCGCAGGCTGGAGGGCGGCGTCCTCATCCGCACGGTCCTCGACGTGGAGCGCGGGGCCATGTTCTTCTACTGGATCGACGAGACCCGCTATCTCATCGGGGTGACCCTGGACCAGCGCAAGGTCGACGTCTCCGACGACAAGATGGCCGATCTCGTGGACACGATCCGCGGGCACTTCACCCTTCCTCCGATCAACCAGCGAGAACGCACCACCAGACCCCAGGGACACCTGCGATCCATTCCAAGGAGTGAACGGTGGCCCGAATCGGGCTCTTGATCGTCGTCGTCGGTCTCGGCTGGCTCTCCGCCGACCTGGGCGGTCTGAACAATCTGGAACACTCGGGCGCGTACGTGCTGTTCAGCAGCCTGCTGCTCGCGATCGGCCTGTACGGCAGCACGCACGGGATCGACCGCGCCGAGGCGAGGGAGCACTCCCGGCTGATCGTGCTCGCGGTCACCGTCGGGGTGCTGCTCAAGACCGCGTTCATCGCCGGGGTCGTCTACCTCGTCTCCGGCGACCCCCGGGCGTTGATCATGGCGGTGGTGGTCGCCCAGATCGACCCGCTCTCGGTCGCCGGGGTGATGCGGGACAGCCGTCTCTCGAACCGGGCGAAGACGATCCTCGGGGCGTGGTCCTCCTTCGACGACCCGGTGACGATCATCCTCGCCGTCTACGCGGCGGCGCTGGTGAGCGGCTCGGGGGGCGGCGGGATGTCGGCCTCGTACTTCGCCGACCTGGGGTTGAACGTGCTGTTCGCGGCCGCGGTCTACCTGCTGTGGCGGCTGGTCAGGAACGCCCCGCCGGTGCTGACCTACGTGACGGCGGCCGGGGCGGTCGTGTCGGCCGCGTGGACCTCGCTCATGCTCGGCCTGGCGACCGCCGGGCTCTATCTGCGCCTGCCCGACGCGCGCTGGCTGGGCCGGGCGGTGAGCGCGGCGTTCGCGCTGTCGGCGTTCCTGATGGGCCTGCTGCTCGTCGGCGGGACGAACATGGGCATGGGCGTGCTGCTCGGCCTGGCCGCGTACGCCGCGCAGATGGTCGCCGCGCTGGTGCTCACCCACGGCCTGCCGCTGATCGACCGGGTGCACCTGGGGCTGGCCCAGCAGAACGGGGTGACGGCGGTGATCCTCGCCCTGGTCTTCGAGCGCGACTTCGGCGGGTTCGTCGCCGTGATCGCCCCGGCGATCCTGACGGTCAACCTCGTCCACGCGGCGGCCAACCGAACCGCCGACGCCTGGGAGGCTCGGCGGTCTCTTCCATCCGCGCCACGGTGACGCCGGGGGCCTCGGCCCCCAGCCGGTCGAGGGTGCCGGACTCGACCGCGGCGAGCGCCTTCAGGAGACCGCCCTCGATCACGAAGGGCACCGGGCCCGCGACGTCCATCACCACGGCGGCGGTGCCCTCGTGCACCGCGGCCTGGCAGACCTGAAGGATCGTGGCCTGGATGGGCCTGGCGTCGGGGCGCCAGCGCCGCAGCGGCTCCGCCCCGGTGAAGGCGAGCACCGCCTCGCGGCCGTCCGCGCCGACGAGCTTCGGGAGGGCCATCTCGCTCTCCTTCTCCTGCCGCAGCCCGTGCTCGCCGATCTCCGACTCCTTGAGCAGGGCGACGACCGGCACGAGCAGCCGGGCCCCGCTCAGCGCGGCGACGACCTCCCCGGCCTGCGCCCTTCCCTCGGCGAAGGCCGCGAGCGCGGATGTCACGGCGACGTCGGCGGCGCCGTCGTCGCCGGGGACCAGGGGCTGCGGAATGCTCGGCACGAACCGGGAGCCTACCCGCGGCCGGGACGGGAGGACGACCGCCCCGCCCGGCACGCCCGGACGGGGCCGCGGCAGACGCGACCTGGACGCGTACGCCCTTTATGACCTGTATGCCCGGCGTGCCATGTCCGGGGCGTGCACGTACGCGTCCAGGCGTGCACGTACACGTTCAGGCGTGCATATACACGTCCAGGCTTACGCGCCCGCGTCACGTCCGGGCGCACGCGTCCGCGTCACGTCCGGGCGCACGCGTCCGCGTCACGTCCGTGGCGCGGCGTGCCGGGTGGGCCGGGGGCCTGCCCGGTACGCCGTGCCGGGAGCGGGTGCCGTCCGTCAGCCGAGGTCGGCGATGGCGGCCACCGGGCCGCCGCCGCTCGGTCCCTGGTGGACCGCCGCGACCGAGACGAACACGGCCGGGTCTCCGGTGACGCTGGCCGCTACGCCGCCCACGGTGGCCTTGATCTGGCGGTGCCAGTGCACGTCGGAGTCGTCGAGCATGATGTTGCGGCGGCCCCGCACGCTGCCCGACGGGTCGGCCTCGCACTTCATGAAGACGTTGACGAGCCGGTCGCCCAGGTCGGACGGGTGGGGACGCTCGGGCAGCTCGATGCCGCTGGAGCGGATCGCCTCCCAGATGCCGTCGGCGTCCAGCGCGTCCTTCATGACCGAGTGGCCGATCCGGTACCGGCCGCCGATGCCCCGTACGTTGCCGACGACCACGATCTGGGCCCGGTCCAGCTCGACGCCCGAGGAGCACGACGCGACGGAGGAGTAGAGCGACAGGTCGCGGTGGATCTGGTCGGCGGACGGCATCTCGATCTCGCCGAGGGCGACGGCGATGCCGAGCGCGGTGGTGGAGTTGGAGATGTCCATCGACGGGCCGGTGTCCTCGATCACCACGTCCTTGCCGCGCGACTTGGCGTCGTTGATCGTGGACAGGGTGAGCAGCGGGGTCTTGGTCTGGACGTAGTGGACGTCGGCGGGGTCGTCGATCCCGGCGAGTTTCATGGCCTCGCGGACCCCGGCGGCGACCTTCTCCACCATCGCGGGGCGGCCGATGTCCTCGGGCAGGATCACGTCGCTCATCGCGATGCCGACGCTCACCCTCGGCTCGTCGCCGGGCTCGGCGTTCGCGGTGGTGGCGAAGATCGTGGCGTGCGGGCTGAGCACGCCGTCGGTCCCGCCCGACCACACCAGCGGCACGCTCTCGGGGGACGGGTGTCCCTTGGCCGCGAGCACCTGGCGGAAGGCCGTGTCGGCCAGGATGCGGGTGTAGTCGTTCACCCCGCCGTTGCCCTCGGTCTTGCCGATCACCGCGAGCACCCGGTGCGCCTCGATCACCCCGTCGTCGATGAGCCGGGCCAGCCCGGAGGCGTCGGTCACGCTCTCGATGGGTACCTTGCGCACTTCAATGGGTTCGGGCATCACTGCCGCCTTTCGATCGCGTCGTGTTCACTTTCGCACCACGGTGCCGGTCTCCCCCGTGAGCGCCGCTCCCATGTCCTCGAGAGAGGTGATCACCGACCGGTCGCCGCCCTGCTCGACGAAGCGCAGCGCGGCCTCGACCTTCGGGCCCATGCTGCCCCCGGCGAAGTGCCCGGCGGCGTGCAGCAAGCGTAGTTCCGCCGCGGTGACGTGGCCCAGGGGCCGGGCCCTGGGCGTGCCGAACCCGACCACGGCCCGGGGGACGTCGGTCGCGATGACCAGGACCGTGGCCCGTACGGCGCGGGCGAGCACGGCGGCGGCGAGGTCCTTGTCGATCACGGCCTCGACCCCGGCCAGCCGTCCCTCGTCGTCGCGGGTCACGGGCACGCCGCCGCCGCCCGCGGCCACGACGGTGAACCCCGCGGCCACCAGCGCGGCCACCGCGGGCGCGTCGAGGATCTCCAGCGGCTCGGGGGAGGCCACCACGCGGCGCCACCCCCGTTCGAAGCGGCGCCAGCTCTGCCCGAGCTCCTCGAAACGGCGCGCCTCCGCCTCGCTGAAGTAGCGGCCGATCGGCTTGACCGGGTCGCGGAAGGCCGGGTCGCCGGGGTCGACGAGCGTACGGGTGACCACGACCGCGACGCGGCCGTCGAGCGCGTTGAGGATGAGGGTGCCGATGGTGGCCTGCGTCTGCGCCCCGCACCAGTCGAGCGGCACCGGGGGCACGACGTGGGCGGCGAGCTGGTTCTTCAGGATCAGGTTGCCGACCTGGGGGCCGTTGCCGTGGGTGAGGGTGACCTGGTGGCCGTCCTCGATGAGCGCGACGACGTGGCGCATGGCCTGCTCGACCGCGCGGTGCTGGTCGCCCGGCGAGGCGCCGCCGTCGGGCCCGGTCATCGCGTTGCCGCCGAGCGCGATCAGTACTCGTTCACCCACAGGCCGACGCTAACGGCCTCCCCGCCCCACCTCATGGGCACTCATTGCCCAAGGAGCACCCGCCCTTCGACATATCCAGCCAACCGGGCGGCTTCGGCGAGCCTCGCGGGGGCGGACATGACCGGGGGCGGTGCGGCTCCTGCCATCCGAAGGGCGTACCGGGACGTTCCCCTGCCCCCGTTCACCCCGTCCCCCTGTTCACCCGTTCACTCGGCAAGCGTCTGAGCCATTCCCCCGACCACCGCCGCGCGCTGCGGCTGCAGGTAGAAGTGGTCGCCGGGGAAGACCGTCAGGGAGAAGTCGGAGCTCGTGCGGGCCTCCCACGACTTGGCCTGGACCGGGGTGACCACCGGGTCGGCGTCGCTGACGAAGGCGGAGATCGGGGTGTGCAGCCGGGGTCCGGGACGGTGGTGGTAGGCCTCCAGCAGGCGGAAGTCCGCGCGGACGTAGGGCAGGACGATCTCGCGCATCGCCCGGTGGGACAGGATCTCCACCTCGGTGCCGCCGAGCTTCGCCAGCTCGGCCACGAAGCCGTCGTCGTCGTACTCCGAGATCGAAGGAGTGTCGCGCGGATCGTGCGGTGCTCTCGCGCCGGACACGAACAGCCGCGCCGGGGCGATCCCCCTGGCCTCCAGGCGGCGCGTGACCTCGTAGGCGAGCGTCGCCCCCATGCTGTGCCCGAACAGCGCGAACCGCCTGTCCAGCAGCGGCAGCATCGACCCGGTCACCTCGTCGGCCAGCGTGTCCATGTCGGCAGGCAGCGGCTCGTTGAACCGGTCGGCCCTGCCGGGCAGCTGCGTCGCGTGCAGCTCGACGGACGCGGGCAGCAGCTCGGGCCACGTGCGGTAGGCGGTGGCCGACCCTCCCGCGTGCGTGAAGCAGAACAGCCTCGTGGTCGCCCCTGGACGAGGGAAGGCGCAGCGCAGCCAGGTCATGCGACCATGTTCCCACGCTGCGGGCGACCGGGTGATCGCGGATGCCACGGGAGCCGCCCGCCCTCGGGACGGGGGCCGGCGCCTCACGGACGCCGGGACGGAACCGACACTTTACGAACGCCTAGACAGAGCCGGCGCCTCACGAACGCCGAGACGCGCCCCACGAACACCGGGACGCGCTCCATGGAAGCCGGGACGCGCCTTATAAAAACCGGGACGAGGTCGTGCCTCACGCGCCGAGGCAGGCCTCGAAGACGGCGGTGAGGCGGGCAACCACGGCCTCGTGGTCGGGGACGTCGGCGGCGTCGGGGCCGTAGAGCTGGCGCATCGTGCCGGTGCCGGTGACGAGCGCGGCGGCGACCGTCGCGCGGAAGGCCGCGTCGGGGCCGGAGAGCCGCGCCGACAGCGGCTCCAGGATCGCCGAGCTGACCCGGTCGCGGATGATCTCGTGGATCTCCGGGGCGCTGGACGACCGGATGAGCGCGGCCAGCACCACGCTCCCCTGGTCGGAGCGGAGCCGGTCGGCGACGTACTCGGCCAGGCGGCGGGGCAGCTCCTCCTCGGGGCCCTCCAGGACGCCGGGGAAGCGCCCCTGCATCGCGAGCACCTCGGCGAACAGCTCCCGCTTGCTGCCGAAGTAACGGTTGATCAGCGCGATGTTGGCGTCCGCCTCCGCGGCGATCGTCCGCATCGTCACTTGGTCGTACCCGAGGTCGGCGAACAGCCGGCGGGCGGCGTCGAGGATGCGCCGCCTGGTGCCCTCCCTGTCGCGCTGCCGTATCTCATCCACCTACGGGATCCTTCCAGATTTGACGAGTAAACAAGCGTCTACTAACTTCGTATGTACTGTACATGCATTGGGGGAAGGTCATGCCGACCGAACAACAGATCCAGGCCGAGGCCGCACCGGGGTTCACACACAGACAGGTGCTGGAGATCCTGGCCGGGCTGATGCTCGCCATGCTGACGTCGATGATCTCGACGTCCGTGGTGGGGACCGCGCTGCCGACCATCGTCGGCACGCTCGGCGGCCAGGAGCAGCTCGCCTGGGTGGCGAGCGCGACCCTGCTCACCATGACCGCCTCCACCCCGATCTGGGGCAAGCTCTCCGACCTCTACGGCCGCAAGCTCATGTTCCAGGTCGCGCTGGTCGTCTTCGTGCTGTCCTCCATCGCCGCCGGGTTCTCCCAGGACATGGGGCAGCTCATCGCGGCCAGGGCGCTGCAGGGCATCGGCGCCGGCGGCCTCGCCGCGCTGCCGCAGATCATCCTCGGCGACGTGGTCGAGCCCCGCGAGCGCGGGCGCTACTCCGGTTACATCGGCGCGGTCTTCGGCGTCTCCACGGTGGCCGGCCCGCTGCTCGGCGGGTTCATCGTGGACAACATGTCCTGGCGCTGGACCTTCTGGTTCTGCGTGCCGCTGGCCGTGGTCGCGTTCGTCGTCATCCAGAAGGTGCTGAAGCTGCCGCTCGTCCGCCGCGACACGAAGGTCGACTGGTGGGGGGCGACCTTCATCACCGGCGGCACCACCGCGCTGATGCTGCTGCTCTCCCTGGGGGGCAAGGAGTTCGAGTGGAACTCCGCGTGGACCTACGGCCTGGGCGCGCTCAGCCTGGCGCTGTTCGGCCTCACCGTGGTCGCCGAGCGCGGGGCCGCCGACCCGATCCTGCCGCCGCACCTGTTCCGCAACCGCACCTTCGTGCTCACCTCCGTCGCCTCCCTGCTGGTCGGCGCGGCGATGTTCGGCGCGCTGATGTTCCTGCCGCAGTATCTGCAGATCGTCAAGGGCATGAGCCCCACCGGTTCCGGCCTGATGACCCTGCCCCTGGTGCTCGGCCTGCTCACCGCCTCGATCCTGACCGGCCGGTTCGTCAGCCGTACGGGACGGTGGAAGATCTTCCCGGTCGTGGGGATGCTGCTGGTCGCGGTCGGCCTGTTCCTGCTCTCCCGCCTGCACGTCGACAGCTCGCTGGTGATGGTCGGCTTCGACAACGCGGTGCTCGGCATCGGGCTCGGCGCCTCCATGCAGATCCTGATCCTGGCCGCCCAGAACGCGGTGACCCGCGCGAACCTCGCCTCGGCGACCTCCGGGGTGTCGTTCTTCCGCTCCCTCGGCGGCGCGGTGGGCGTCGCGGCCTTCGGCGCGATCCTGACCAACCGGCTCACCGCGGAACTGGTCTCCCTGGCCAGGGCGGCGCACCTGCCGCTGAGCGGTGGCGCGGTCCCCAGCCTCGGCTCCCCCGAGGCCATCCACGACCTCCCCGCGCCGATCCTGGGGATCATCCTGGAGGCCTTCACCCGGGCGATGAGCGCGGTCTTCGTGGTCGGCGTCCCGATCGCCGTCCTGGCCTCGGTGGCCGTCCTGATGATCAAGGAGATCCCCCTGCGCTCGGCGCGGTCCGCCACCCCGGTGGCCACCGCCGACCCGGCCCTCCCGCCGGTCGCCGCGGCCGACCCCGTCGTCCCGTCCGGTACGGCCACCTCGCCCGTCGCTCCGACCGGCGCGGCCACCCCGGCGTCCGCCCCATCGGCCGTCACGACCGGCACGGTCACCCCGACGTCCGCCCCATCGGCCGTCACGACCGGCACGGTCACCCCGTCGGCCGTCACGGCCGATCCGGCCACTCCGCCGGTCGGCGCGGGAAGGCCGTAACACCCCCGCGCCGCCCGGGGCCGGCCCGCTCTCCGGCCGGCCCCGGGCCCTCTCACGCCCGCCCCGCGCGAGCCGCCCGCCCCGGCGGGGGCGATCCTCCCGGCGGATCCCTCCGGATCCCTCCGGATCCCTCCGGCGGTGCCGCGAGGATCGCCCCCCTTCCCCATCCGGGGTCAGGCCACGGCGCGGGGAAGCGGCGGGCACGGCCCGTACCGTCTCCCGCGGGCGGCGGCCGTCAGAGGGTCCACTTCTGGTTGGCCCAGCCGTTGCAGTTCCACAGCTGTACCTTGGTCCCGTTCGCGTTGATGGTCCCCAGGTCCGCGTCCAGGCAGCGCCCGTTGTACATGCTGTAGATCGTGCGGCTCGTCGCGTCGTAGATCCATTTCTGGTTGGCCCAGCCGTTGCAGTCCCAGAGCTGCACCTTGGTCCCGTTCGCGTTGATGGTCCCGAGATCGGCGTCCAGACAGCGGCCGTTCTCCTTGCTGTGGATCGTGTGACTGGACACGTCGTAGCTCCACGACTGGTTGTCCCAGCCGTTGCAGCCCCACAGTTGTACCTTCGTCCCGTTCGGGCCGATGGTGCCGAGGTCGGCGTCCAGACAGCGCCAGTTCTGGTGGCTGCGAATGGGGCCCCAGGCCGCGGACTCCGACCCCGAGGCGGTCGCCGCGCCGGGGACGAACCCCGCGCAACCGAGCGCGACCGCCGCCGCCGACGCCAGCACCCTGAATCTCCGTCGCATCGTCGATGCTCTCCTTCCTGCGGATCACGGCAGTGGAGAGCGGCGCACGCCACCGGGAGGAATCCGCCCGGCCCGATCCACCCCGCACCGCGCGTACCGCTCCCGCGAGCACGCCCGGCCATCACTCTCCGCAGCAGAAGGTACACGCAGCGAGATCGATTCCGGGTCGGCGACACGACGACACGACGACACGGCCAGCGGCGTTTCGCGGGGCGGGGTGTCCTCCGGGCTTCCTCCGGGCTTCCTCCGGGTGGCTTCCGGGCGTCCGGCCCGGCGGCTACCGGGGCCCCTCCCCCGCGAGGGGGCCCGTGGCGCGCTCGGCCGCCGTGATCGCGTTGCGGAACAGCATCGCGACCGTGGTGGGCCCGACCCCGCCGACCCTGGGGGTGATGGCCCCGGCCACCCGGGCGCAGGACTCGTCGACGTCGGGCAGCAGGCGCCTGCCCTCGTAGCGCACCCCGCCGCCGATGACGACGGCGCCGGGCTTGACGTGCTCGGGCTGGACGATCCCCGGCACCCCCGCGGCGGCGACCAGGACGTCGGCGCGCAGCGTGTAGCGGGGCCAGTCGGCCACGCCGGTGTGCACGACGGTGACGGCGGCGTTCGCCGTCGGGCGCTTCTGCGCGAGGAGGATCGACAGGGGACGGCCCAGGGTGGCCCCGCGCCCGAGGACGACCACCTCCCGGCCCGACACCGGGATGTCGTGGAACGCGAGCAGCGCCTCGATCCCGGCGGGCGTGCACGGCAGCGGGCCGGGCAGCTCCAGCGCCAGCCGCCCGATGTTGAGCGGGTGCATGCCGTCGACGTCCTTGTCCGGATCCATGACCTGCAGGGCCCGGTCGTAGTCGAGGTGCTTGGGTACGGGGTGCTGCACGAGCAGCCCGTGCACCGCCGGGTCGTCGTTGAAGGCGGTGATGACCGCGTGCAGGTCCGCCTGGGTGGCGCTCGCGGGCAGGTGCTCGTGCGGCGAGGCGAAGCCGAGCTCGGCGGCCTGCCGCTGCTTGATGCGGATGTATCCGGCGCTGGCGTCGTCGTCGCCGACCAGGACCGTCGCCAGGCTCGGGGTGACGCCCCGGCGGGTCAGGGCGGCCACTCGCTCGGCCACGTCGGCGAGGATCCGCTCGGCCACCGGGCCGCCGGGGAGAAGCCTGGCGGACGGCGCGCTCTCGGACTCGGAACCGTTCGGTACGGGCTGGGACATGCGCGTCCTCTCGGCGTGGGCGCCCAGGCGGTCGACTCCCACGACGAGCTCCCCGATGGTTGATGCCATCCCCTAGCCGCCAGTCGCGTCCCTCCCAGGATGCCCGATCACCCCCCGCCCGGTCGAACCGCCCCGGTCGGCGCGCCCATACGACCTCCGCGCCCCGTCTCGTACGCCCCTGATTCCCGTCGTGTGTCCGGTGGAGGGAGAGGACCGCGAGCCGGGGAAGGGCAAGCCTCGTCAGGAGGCGGGGCCTCCGGCCGCGCCGAGACCGGCCAGGCGGCTCACGGCCTCGTCGATGACCTCGTCCCGCTTGCAGAAGGCGAAACGGACGAAGTGGCTCCCGCGCTCGGGGCGGGCGTAGAAGACCTGGGTCGGGATGGCGACCACGCCCGCCAGCGACGGCAGCTCGCGGGTCAGGGCGAGGCCGTCGGTGAAGCCCAGGGGACGGATGTCGGTCTGCACGAAGTACGTGCCCGCGGGGCGGTAGACCTCGAAGCCCGCCGCGGACAGCCCCGCCGTCAGGCGGTCGCGCTTGGACTCCAGGTCCGCCCGCAGCGAGGAGACCCAGTCGAGCTCGTGGCGCAGGCCGTGGGCGACGGCGAGCTGCCAGGGCGCGGCGGCGGTGAAGGTGAGGAACTGCTTGACGGTCTGCGCGGCCCTGACGAGCTCGGGCGGCGCGCAGATCCAGCCCGTCTTCCAGCCGGTGACCGAGAAGGTCTTGCCCGCGGAGGAGATCATCACGGTGCGCTCGCGCATGCCCGGCAGGGTCGCCATCGGCACGTGCTCGACGCCGTCGAAGGTGAGGTGCTCGTAGACCTCGTCGGTGACGGCCACCAGATCGCGTTCCAGGCACAACCGGGCGATCTCGTCCAGCTCGGCGCGGGTGAGGACGGTGCCGGTGGGGTTGTGCGGGGAGTTGACCAGGACGGCCCGGGTGCGCGGCCCGGCGGCGGCGCGCAGCTCGGCGGGGTCGAAGGTGAAGCGGCCCTCGACCGGGCGCAGGGTGACCGGCCGGAGCACGGCCCCGGCGAGGGCGACGGCCGCGGCGTAGGAGTCGTAGTACGGCTCGAAGGCGATCACCTCGTCGCCTGGCTCGCACACCGCGAGGATCGTCGCGGCGATCGCCTCGGTCGCGCCGACGGTGACGAGGATCTCGCCGTCGGGGTCGTAGTCGAGCCCGTAGTGGTCCTTGCGGTGCTCGGAGACGGCCCGGCGCAGCTCGGGCACCCCCGGCCCCGGCGGATACTGGTTGGAGCCCTCGCGGATCGCCGACACCGCGCGCTCCAGCATCGCGGCGGGCCCGTCGGTGTCGGGGAAGCCCTGCCCGAGGTTGATCGAGCCGGTCCGCAGGGCCAGCGCCGACATCTCGGCGAAGATGGTCGTGCCGAACTCGCGCATCCGCGCCACCAGAGGATCACTCACGCGCCCCAGCGTAGTCCCGCTCTCCTGCGGCGCCTCTTCCGGAGAGAATCCGTCCTCCAGGGATCACGTCGCGGACGCGGCGGTGGCCGGGGGGCCACGAGGAGAGGCGTCCGGGAGGGGGCCGGGAAACGACCGGGAACGCGTCCGGTGAATCGGGAGCCGGAAACGACCGGCGAGACGTCATCCGGTCACCGCTCGCGCCGCCGCGCCATTGTGCGGAAAACCGGGAGGTCGTTTGTCCGGCGAATCGCCCCGGGCTCAGGGAAGCGCCCCCTGGCTCAGGGAATCACGCCAGGCTCAGGGCATCGCCCCCGGCCCGGCGAATCGCCTCCGGTTCGGGGAATCACGTCGGGCTCAGGGCATCGCCCCCGGCCCGGCGAATCGCCTCCGGTTCGGGGAATCACGTCGGGCTCAGGGCATCGCCCCCGGCCCGGCGAATCACCTCCGGCTCGGGGAATCGTCCCCGGCCCGGCGAATCACTCCCGGCTGAGGAATCACTCCCGGCCGGAAAATGGCTCCCGCCTCGGCGAATCGCTTCCGCCTCGGTGAATGCGGACGACCGTAAATACCCCGGCGGAGGGGCCCCGTCCCGTAGATCACCGAAACCCTCTCTCGGTGGTGATGGCCGGACGTAGGGTGAACACGAAGCTCGGGAACCACCGGCGGAGACGACTGACAGATGGCGAACAGCGAGAAGACCGCGGAGACCTCGGAGACCTCGCCTTCGGCGGACGCCACCGGTTCGACCGAACGCGCGTGGCAGATGGTGACCGCCTTCTCCAACGCCCTCGTCCAGACGCTGCTGGTGCTTCTCGCCCTCTCCATTTCCACGGTCTCGAAAGTGGCGCTGGTCTGCGGGATTCTCGCACTGACCGCGCTGACCATTTTCCCCGGCCACCTGCTGAAAAGCACCGCCTGGCTGCGCCGCGCGGTTCCGGAGCGGTTCTACGGCCTTCTCGGGATGTTCTCCCAGTGGGTGCGCCAGGACGTCTGGTGGCTGCTCTCCGCCGGTGTCCTGGTCACCGTTGTCGCCGTCGTGGCCGTCGTTCCCAAGGACGAGCCGTGGGGCACCTGCCGGATCCCCGACGAGATCACCTTCCTGGCGTCCGCCGAGACCGCCCCGGCCATCCAGCGGGCGGCCGGGGAGTTCATGGCGGGGAAGGCCGACTGGTGGGGCTGCCGGCAGACGAACATCAACGTCAGCGGCCTGCGCGCCGACGAGGTGCGCGACCGGCTGGGCGACTGGACGTTCCCCGTCCAGCCGTCGGCCGGGCGGACGGCGGCGGGGACGGCCGGCAGGCCCCCGGGCGCCCGGCCCGACGGGTGGATCGCCGACTCCCTCCAGGAGATCGACTACCTGGACAGGAGCGCGGACGGCATGCCGGCGTTCGGCGAGCGGACGGTCGTCGCGACCTCGCCCCTGGTCATCGCCGCGCCGGAGAAGCTCGCCGAGGAGCTCACCGAGGCCAACCGGAAACCGGGGGACCGCGAGTGGGCCGACCTGCTGCGCGGCAGACCGGGCGCCCGGCAGCAGGTCGTGCGCACCCACCCGCTCGCCTCCAACGTCGGCCTGATGGCCACGGCCGCCGCCCCCGGCCCCGCGGAGGGGCTGTCCGCGAAGGTGCGGCCGGGTGACAGCGTCCGCGACGTGATGTGCCGGTACGCGGGCTCCCTCGACACGTCCGCGATGGTCCTGACCGAGCAGCAGCTCCACGAGCTCAACGTCTCCCTGTCGGGCACCGACCCCGCGCTTCCCGCGTCGGGCGGCTGCGCCGTACCCGGTGCGGGCCCGTCGGGTGCCACCGCGCCGGGGAACCCCGAAGCGAACCCCGGAGCGAGCGCCGGGAGGAGCGCCGGGGAGCGGCCCCCGCGGCTGACCGCCGTCTATCCGAGGGGAGGCCACGCCATGCGGTACGCCTGTGTCTCCAAGCGGTGGCCGGACCTGAGGCGGCCCCCCGCCGTCGAACGGACGGTCGAGGAGTTCTGCGGCTTCCTGCGGGAGGCCCTCCCCCGCTACGGATTCCGCGACGCCGAGGGCCGGCTGGACACCGGGAAACTGCCTGCGAAGGCGCCCTGGCTGAGGGCCGCCGCGCCGGTGGCGGCGAGCTGGAAACCGGACGTCTCCGCGCTGCTGTACAAGCTGGCGACCCCGCTCGCCGACCACGTCCTCGTCGTGGTCGACGTCTCCGGGTCGATGGCGGGAAACAAGGTGAACGACGGCAGGTCACGGCTGGAGGCGGCGATCCAGGTGGCGCAGGTGGCCGTCACGTCCAAGCGCGGTGAGCGGACCACGGGAATCATGACGTTCTTCCCCGACGACGACCGCGACGTCCCCCTCGGGCCCGTCGGCGACGAGGGAAAGGCCCTCGCCGACAGGCTCACCGCCATCCAGAAGGCCTACCGGGACGGTTCGCGCCGCGATCCCCCGATGCGCCCCGTCGTCATGGAGGCACTCCGCCAGATGAAGAGGATCGGTGACCCCGGAGGGCGCAAGGCCGTGCTCCTGCTCACCGACGGAGGGAACCCCCGCGGGCTGACCGCCGAGGACCTCAGGAAACACGGCGACGTCCGCCTGCTGATGCTCTCCTTCGACCTGCACGGCTGCGGCACGTCCCCGCTGCCGAAGCTTCGGGACGAGGGCCTGATGTCCTGCTACGACGCGAGCACCGACCCCGACCAGAGGCTGGACGACGCGTTCACCGAACTCCGGACGGTCACCGACTGACGTTCTCCCCCGAACCCGAACCCGAAACAGAGCCCGAAGCCGAACCCAAAGCAGAGCCCGAGCCCGAAGCCGAACCCGAGCCAGAACCCGACGCCGAACCCGAACCCGAACCCAAGTCCGAAGTCCGAAGCCCGAAGCCCGAAGTCCGAGCAGAGCCCGAAGCCCGGGGTCTCCCCCTGGAGGTATCCGATGAGCCGCCCCGCCCCGTCCACCCCGTCCACCCCAGGTGGGACGGGCGGGCGGGGCACGCCGTCCGGGGCGGAGCCGGTCGGCCACGGGGTGATCCTTCTCCTCCTGCTGCTGGTCTGCCTTCCCTCCCTGACGGCGAGCGCCACGCCCACCCCGCCCCCCGGGCCGCCCAGGGACGACTGCGTCCTGCGCATCGCCAGCGGCGCCGACGTCTCGGGAGGTGCCCGCGAACGGGCGCTCGAAGCGGTCTGGAACGGCGTCAGGGGCAGGCCCCGGGCGTGCTTCGTGGCGATCTCCTCGGTCGCGGACGAGCAGCGCAGCGCGATGATCTCCGCCGCCCAGTCGAGGGCCGGGCACTACGACGTGTACAACCTCGACATCCAGTGGATCCCCGAGTTCGCCGAGGGCGGCTACCTGCGCCCGGTCGACACCGCCGCGCACGGCGGGACCAACGACTTCCTCTCCCAGATCTGGTCCGCGGGCGCCTGGAACGGCGTCCAGTACGCGGTGCCGTTCAACACCGACGTGGGACTCCTCTACTACCGCGACGACCTGCCGGAGCCGAAGGACTGGCGGGACATGACCGGCCTCGCGACGGCGCGCCGCGCCGGGCCCGACCCCACCGCCCTCGGGCTCGCCGGGCAGTTCGCCTCCTACGAGGGGCTCACGGTCAACGCCCTGGAGGCGATCTGGGCCAACGGCGGGGACGTGGTCGACGCGAACGGCGAGGTGGTGATCACCCAGAGGAGGAGCGTGGAGGCCGTCGGGCGGCTCATCGAGACGGTACGGGCCGGGGTGATCTCCGGGGAGAGCCTCGGCAGCACGGAGGCGGAGTCACTGACCGCCTTCCGCAAGAGGCGCGCGCTCTTCCTGCGGCACTGGCCCTACGCCCACGAGGTGCTCTCCGGGGAGTCGAAGTCGAAGGGGGTCGCCTTCCGCGCGGCACCGCTGCCCTGGCAGAGCGTCCTCGGCGGCCAGTACCTCGCCGTCTCCAGGCACACCGTCCGGCGCGACGCCGCGCAGCGGCTGGTGGCGGCGCTGACCGGCGAGGAGGCGGCCAGGCTGCTCTACCACTGCGGCGGCTTCGCCCCGGCCAGGGTCTCCGCCCTCTACGCGAAGGCGGAGCCCGGCTGCGACGGCCCGTCGCCCGCGGCGGCCCCGCCCTCCCCCACCACCAGGCCCGAACCCGGGTCCACCCCCTCCCCCACCGCCGAGCCCAAATCCGAGTCCAGCCCCTCCCCCACCGCCAAGCCCAGACCCGGATCCACCCCCTCCCCCACCGCCGAGCCCGAGTCCGAGGGGGTGCGGCCCGACACGCTGCTGCGCGCGCTGACCCAGGCCAGGACGCGCCCGCCCTCCCCGTACTACAGCCAGTTCAGCCGGGTCTTCCGCACGGAGGTCCACGAGCTGCTGAGCTGCTGGTCGCTCGGGCGGAAGGGGTGCGAGGACGCGAGGACGTTCACGGCAGGGCTAGCTCCCAAGCTGAGGAAGGCGCTGGCCGGAGGCTGACCCGGCCGGGTGCGAGGCCCTCGGCCCGATGTGCCCCGGCTGTTACGGTTCTTTGAACGCGAGGAGGGCCGTAAGGGTGCTGGTGGTTCACGGGGCCTGGGTGGACGACAGGCTGGCGCTCTGGGCGGAAGACCCGGCGGACCCGTCCGGCCTCGTTCCGAGCACCTCGCGGGCGAGAGTCCGACCGCATCCGTTCGCGGCCGGGGACGCGGTCGTCCTCGACGGTCTGGCGCTCTGGGGGGACGGCGCCGCGTCGGCCGCGGGCAAGGCGGTCGCGGACGAGCTCGTCCTGCTCCTGCCGAGTTCGGCACGGAGCCCGCTGCCCTCCCCCGAGTCCGGGGCGGAGGTCACCGCGCGGCAGCCGAGGATCGCCTCCTGGCGGGTGCCCGCCCTGCTGGTCGAGCCGGGCGCGGCGCTGGACTTGCTCGACCGCGTCGACGAGATGACACGCCTCCCCGCGGAGGCGTACGAACCCGACGAGATGCCCGAGGAGACGTACGGGCTCGACGAGCTTCCCGCGGGGACTCATGAATCCGGCGAGCCGCCCGGGAAGACGTACGGGCTCGACGGGTTTCCGGCGGAGGCGTACGAACCTGTCGGGTCGCTCGGGAGGACGTACGGGCTCGACGGGTTTCCGGCGGAGGTGTACGAACCCGGGGAGACGCGCCGGTCACGTGAACTCGCCGGGGAGTTCCCCGAGAACGCCCGGCGGGTGCCGATCCCGGGAGCCTCGCTGCGGTATCTCGCCGCCGTCGCGACGTACGCCCGCGACCTGGCCCGCGGTGGCCGGGTGCTGCCCCAGCTCGTCGCCGAGGGCGACGGTCACGCGGCGCGGTGGCGTCCGGTGCCGACCGGCCCGTACGCCGCCCGCTTCCGCGATCTCGCCACCGCGATGCCGCCCGTCTGCCGGTCGGTCGCCGGGGAGCGGCCCTCCGCCCGGGTGCTGGGCGAGGCCCTGTCCTGCCTGGCCGACGCCGCCGTACGGCGAACGCTCCCCGGTCCCCTGCTCGGCGGGCGTCGGCCGGGGACCCGTGGCCCTCTCACGGACCGCTGGCTGGCCGCCCTCACGGGAGAGGACGCCACCCTCCCCGGCCTGACGCGAGCCACGGCGCGCGAGCTGGCCGAGCCGCTCCAGGAGTGGTTCCGGTCGGCGCACCTGCTCGACGCTCCGGTGAGAGTCTGTTTCCGTCTGACCGAACCCGAACCCGAACCCGAACCCGACGCCTTCACCGACACCGACACCGGCACCGAGGCCGCACCGGAAACCGGCCCCGATCCCGATCCCGGTCCCGGATCGGCCCCCGCCCCGGAGGACGACTCCGTCTGGCGGGTGGAGTTCGCCGTCCAGTCGGCGGAGGACCCGAGCCTCTACCTGCCCGCGCCGCTCATCTGGGCCGGTGAGACCGCTCCCGGCCTGCCCGCGCGGCCCGAGGAGACGCTGCTCGCGGGGCTCGGACGATCGGCGCGGCTCTACCCGGAGGTGGAGGAGGCGCTGCGCGGCCCCCGTCCGTCGGAGCTCGTCCTCGACACGGCGGGCGCCTTCGCGTTCCTGCGCCACGCCGCCCCGCTCCTGCGGTCGGCCGGGTTCGGCGTGCAGCTGCCCGCCTGGGCCGGACGGACGAGGCTGGGGCTCAAGCTCACGGCCCGCTCGCAGAAGACGCGGAAGACGGGGCCAGGAGCGGCTTCCGACCAGGGGTTCGGGATGCGGCAGCTTGTGGACTTCCGGATGGACCTGGCGATCGGCAACGAGACGATCGGCGAGGAGGAGCTGGCCGAGCTGGCCAGGCTCAAGGTGCCGCTGGTCCGCGTACGGGGGCGATGGGTCGAGCTGGACGACCGGCAGCTTGGCGCGGCGCTGAAGGCGTTCGAAAGGCGCGGGGCGGGCGAGATGACGGTCGGCGAGGTGATCCAGGAGGTCGTCCACGGCGGTGACGACGAGTTGCCGATCGTCGAGGTGGACGCCGACGGCCCGCTCGGCGACCTGCTGTCCGGCGAGGCCGATCGCCGCCTCGAACCGATCCCGACCCCGGCCGGTTTCCACGGCGAGCTCCGGCCGTACCAGCGGCGCGGGCTGTCCTGGCTCGCCTTCATGTCGGACGTGGGGCTCGGCGGCGTCCTCGCGGACGACATGGGACTGGGCAAGACCCCGCAGACCCTGTCCCTGCTGCTCGACGAGCGCGAGACGAAACGGGGAGAACGGGGAGAGCGGCCGGAAGCGACGCTGCTGGTCTGCCCGATGTCGCTGCTCGGCAACTGGCAGAAGGAGGCCGCCAGGTTCGCCCCGTCCCTGGACCTCTACTCCCACCACGGCGCCGCCCGGCTGCGCGGGGAGGAGCTGGCCCGGCGGGTGGAGGAGGCGGACCTCGTGCTCACCACGTACGGCACCGCCCTGCGGGACCGGGAGGCCCTGGCGGGGCTGACCTGGTCGAGGGTCGTCTGCGACGAGGCGCAGGCCATCAAGAACAGTGCCTCCGGGCAGGCGCGGGCCGTACGGTCGATCCCGGCGCGGAGCAGGTTCGCGCTGACGGGCACGCCGGTGGAGAACCACCTGGCGGAGCTCTGGTCGATCATGGAGTTCTGCAACCCCGGCCTGCTCGGCCCGGCCAGGCGGTTCAGGAAGCGCTACCAGGAGCCGATCGAGCGCGACGGCGACACCGTGGCGACGGCCGCGCTCAGACGCGCCACCGGCCCGTTCGTGCTGCGGCGACTCAAGACCGACCGCTCGATCATCTCCGACCTGCCGGACAAGATGGAGATGAAGGTCTGGTGCAACCTCACCCCTGAGCAGGCCACCCTCTACCAGGCCGTGGTCGAGGACATGATGGCCAAGATCGCGGACAGCGAGGGCGTCGAGCGGCGTGGCAACGTGCTGGCGACCATGACAAAGCTCAAGCAGGTCTGCAACCACCCGGCCCAGCTGCTCAAGGACGGCTCGCGGCTGGCGGGCCGGTCGGGGAAACTGGCCCGGCTGGAGGAACTGGCCGAGGAGATCGTCGAGGAGGGCGACAAGGCGCTGGTCTTCACCCAGTACGCCGCGTTCGGCGCCCTGTTGCAGCCCTACCTGGCCGCCCACCTGGACCGGCCGGTGCTGTGGCTGCACGGCGGGCTGCCCAAACACAAACGCGACGCACTCGTCGAACGCTTCCAGGGCCAGAAGGAGCCTATGCTGTTCCTGCTCTCGCTCAAGGCCGCCGGGGTCGGCCTGAACCTCACCGCCGCCACCCACGTCGTCCACGTCGACCGCTGGTGGAACCCGGCCGTGGAGGACCAGGCGACCGACCGGGCCTTCCGGATCGGCCAGACCAGAAACGTCCAGGTCAGAAAGTTCATCTGCCTCGGCACTCTGGAGGAGCGCATCGACGAGATGATCGAACGCAAGAAGGCCCTGGCCCAGAGCGTGGTCGGCACCGGCGAGGACTGGATCACCGACCTGTCCACCGACCAGCTACGCGAACTGTTCCGGCTCGGCTCGGAGGCCGTCTCATGAATCCGAAGCTCGTCTCATGAACCCAGAGCCCGTCTCGTGAACCTGGAGGTCGTCTCGTGAACGCGGAGGTCGTCTCGTGAACGCGGGCGCCGGGCGAACCGGCGGCGGAGGAGGCTCGATGAGAAGGAGGAACTGGTACGACCCCACCGGGCCGATCCGGGTCGAGGGTGGCATGCGGGTGCGCAGCAAGCGGGGTTCGATCGGCGAGCGGTGGTGGTCGCGGCGGTTCATCGACATCCTCGAACGCGTCTGCGACAGCGGCAGGCTCGGCCGGGGGCGCTCGTACGCGCGCTCGGGCCAGGTCCTCGACCTGGAGCTCGAACCGGGGCGGGTCGCGGCGCGGGTCCAGGGGTCGAGGAAGAGCCCCTACCAGGTCCGGATCCAGATCACGGCCTACGACGCGGACCGGTGGCGGACGCTCACCGGAGCGCTGGCCGTCCAGGCCCTCCACCGCGCGAAGCTGCTCGCCGGGGAGATGCCGCCGGAGATCGAGGACGTCTTCCGCGAGTGCGGGCTGCCGCTCTTCCCCGATCAGGGCGACCTGGACATGGACTGCTCGTGTCCCGACTGGGGTTTTCCCTGCAAGCACCTGTCGGCCGTCCTGTACGTGCTGGCCGAGACGTTCGACGACGACCCGTTCCTGGTCCTCGCCTGGCGGGGCATGGCGCGGGACGCCCTGCTCGACGCCCTCCGCCAGACGGGCGGCGCCCCGGCGGCCGAGGACGGCCCGGCGGGATCGGGATCGAGGTCAGGATCGGGATCAGGGTCGGGATCGGGATCGGGATCGGGATCGGGATCGGGATCGAGGTCAGGGTCGGGGTCGAGGACGGGGTCGGAGCCGGAGGCGGGGTTGCTCGATGTGGCCGACGTGCCGTTCGCCGACCGGCTGGCGGACTTCTACGAGCCCGGCGCCTCCCCCGCCCGGCTGCGAGACCGGGCCGCACCGCCCACCGGCCCGCCCGACCTGCTGCTGCGCGCCCTCGAACCGCCTCCGCTCACAGCGCGCCGCGTCCCGATCGCGGACCTGCTCCGGCCCGCCTATCTGGCCCTCGCACGGAACGGCGACATCCTCGCGGAAGAGCCGTGACCCCCTCACCCAGGACAACGCCCCCAAGAAGGGCGGAAACGTCCGGACCGGCGGGTCGCCCCGCCGGTCCGGGTCGCCGGCGATCGGCCGGCGACGGTACGAGATCCCGGCGGTCAGCCGGTGACGATCTCGAACTGCTCCCAGGGGCCGACCGCGTCACGGTTGGCGATGAGCGGCTGCGCGCCGCCGCCCTCCGCGCACACGTACTTGCCGTTGACCTGGGCCCGGAGACTGACCGAGCCGTCCGGGTTGCTGGTGATCTGGAAGGTCTCCCAGGCACCGGCCGAGGGGCGGTTGGCGATCAGCGCCTGCGCCCCGGCCCCTTCGGCGGACACGAACTGGTTGTTGAGTTTCGCGCGCAGCCCCACGTTGCCGTTGCCCAGGTCGACGCGCTCGAACTGCTGCGCGGTCCCCACGGACGTCGCGTTCGCGATCAGCGGTGAGCCGTTGGCCGCGGTGACGTAGCGGCCGTTGGCCTTGGCCCGCAGGCCGATCACCGAGGAAACCGGCGTGCCCGGCGTCCCGAACCAGGCGAGGTTGACCGCGTTGGCGGCGGCCTGCAGGCCCGCGTCGTTGGGGTGCAGGTGGTCGCCGGTGTCGTAGGCGGGCAGGAACATCGTGGGGTTGGCCGGGTCCCTGAGCGCCGCGTCCTGGTCGAGCACGCCGTCGCAGCCGCTGCCCGCGCCGCGGACGAACGTGTTGTAGGCGACGCGCTGGTTCTCCGCGTCCTGCGACCAGGCCGACCAGCCGCGGTACGGGGTCAGCGTGGAGCAGAAGAACTTGATGTTTCGCTGGTGGGCGCGGGCGATGAGCTGCTTGAGGCCGTCGATGAGCTGCGTCGCGCGGGTGGGCGGCGAGGTCGACGTCAGGTCGTTGATCGGGTCGTCGGAGAAGATCACCCATCGGACGTCCGGCTGGGAGAGCACGTCGCGCTCGAAGCGGTTGATCGCGCTCTGCCCGGCGCCGTCGGCCAGCAGCCGGTTGCCGCTGATGCCCTGGTTGAGGACACCGACCACGCGGCCGGAGTCGGCCAGGCGGGCGGCCAGCCGGTTGGGCCAGCGCCGGTTGGCGTTGAAGCTGGAGCCGACGCCGTCGGTGATCGAGGCGCCCAGCGTGACGACGGAGCCCTGCGAGGCGGCGTTCTGCACGTCCAGGTTGGCCAGGAAGTAGTAGCTGCCGACCTGCTGGGCGTTCGCGAGGCTCGCGTTCCCGGCGACGTTGCCCGCGGCGACGTAGTTGGTCTGCGACGACATCTGGTGGTAGGTCGCGGGACCGGTCGGCTGCGGCAGGTAGATGCTGACCGCGATGTCCGACTGGGCGGCGACCGTGAAGGCGACGGAGTCGCTGACCGCCAGCCCCCCGGCGGGGATGGTGACGGAACGCTGGCCGCCGAACGTCACCACCCGGTCGGTGGCGAGGTCGACGCCGGAGTCGGAGGTGCGCCGGGCCACGTGCACGTTGTCGATGGTCACCGGCTGGTTGCCGAACGCGTTGGACAGCTGGACGCGCGTCGCCGTGCCGCCGATGCTGGTACGCACGATCTGGCGGATGGTCTGCTGGTTGAAAGTGGTGCCGCTGCTCTGTGGGGAGACCGCCCAGGTGCCGGTCCAGGCGGCGGCCGCCGCGGCGGCCGAACCGGTGGTCATACCGGCCGTGCTCGCCGCCAGGACGGCCACGAGGGCCACGGCGAACAGGCGGGAAAAACCGCGTCGTCTCATGGATTCTCCTGCGAACCGGTGCTGCCGCGAACCGAACTCGTGAGACGGCCGGGTTACGGACGTCCCTCGTCATAGTTCAGTACTTGAATTAACCAACGCGAGGTTAGAGCTGTAGGTAAAACTCGTCAAGTGATAGATAGGAGGTATCACCGACCTTTTCGCGGAAGACACCGCACGGCCATTCCATTGCAACGTTCCCGAACGCGCGGTTCTCCAGATGCCCTCTCCCGACAGGGCGTGGCACACCCGTCCGGATTCCTCTGATAGATCCGACCTATCGGAGGAGCTCGGCGAACCGGGTGATCGGGACGAACCGGCCGCCCTCCCCGACCGGACGCCGTCGGACCCGCCGCCTCGCGACGGCGCCCGGAAGGACGCCCCCGCGGACCTTCCCACCCGGCCCACCGGCCCACTGGCCCGCTGATCCGCCGATCCGCCGATCCGCCGATCCGCCGATCCGCCGATCCTCGTCGTCACCGACGACGGCATTCCTCTCCGTCCCGCCGCCCAGGACGCGTCGGCGTTTGCCGTACCCGATGACAAACATGGCGAAGAGGTTGACTCCGCCGTCGTCCTCCGGCCGGGCGGGCACGCCGCCGGGGCCGACCCTCGGCAGCACCGCCGGACCCCGGTTCACGGCTTTCGAGATCCCCGAGAAGATCTTCTTTCTTGACCACTTCCCGCGTACCGCCAAAGGTGACGGAGACCGTCGCGCGTTCGCCGCGGCCCTCACCCTCGAAGGATCATTGTCACAGGCGTGCCGGACACCGGCGCCGCCCCCTCCTCGGGGACGTGGACAGACTTATCGACGGGGTCGTCTATGCGTAGGTGATTATGGGGTGGTACGTCTATTTCCTGTGACCCGACCGACCCAGCCGACCGATCCGACCGATCCGACCGGACCCACCGGGCCGACCGGGCCAACAGGGCCGGCCCAAACGACCGGAGCGACCGGAGCGACCCAGCCGGTCGGCCCGACCGGGCCGACCAGGCCGACCGGCCCGACCGGGGTGACTGGAGCGGTTCAACCGGCCGACCCTACCGGCCCGGCCATTCCGGCCGACCCCGCCATTCCGGTTGATCCGGCCGACCAGGCTCGGCCGGCGGGAGCGGCCCGGCTCCACGCGCTCGACGCGCTCCGCGGCTTCGCGGTGTGCGGGATCATGGTGGTCAACACCTGGCAGCACACGCGTGACCACCTGAAGGAGTCCGATCGCAACACGGTCGACTGGGCGATCGACAACCTGCTGCAGAGCAGGTTCTATCCGATCTTCTCGTTCCTGTTCGGGCTGAGCTTCGTCCTCTTCCTGAGGTCGGCGGCCGCGCGGACCGGGCACCCCTGGGCCGTGCTGCTGCGCAGGCTCGCGGTGCTCGCGGCGCTGGGAGCGGTCCACCAGCTCTTCAACCCGGGCGAGGTGCTCCTGCCGTACGCGATCTTCGGGGCACTGGTCCTGCTGCCCGCCTGGTTCTTCCCCCGGCCCGGGGTGGCGGTGATGGGCGTCGCCCTCACCGCGTGGGCGGTGTACCAGGGCGGCGGGATCATCCTCGTGCCCGGCCTGTTCCTGCTGGGCATGCTGCTGATGGAGCGCCCGCCGCCCGGGTGGCTGCTGCCACCGGCGTTCGTGGCGAGCGCGGTGCTGGGCGTGACGCTCACCTGGCTCTGGATCCGTATCGCCAAGGACCCCGACCTCTTCCACTCGTCCGTCTACGCGGGCGCCGGGCTCGCCGCCGCCACGGCCTACGGCACCGGGATGCTGCTCCTGCTGCGGACCCGGCTGCGCGATCCGCTGCTGGCGGTCCTGGCCCCGCTCGGCCGGATGGCGCTGACGAACTATCTGGTGAGCACCCCGGTCATCCTGCTCTTCGTACCCCTGCTCGTCGCGGACACGACCCGGCTCGCCGGGGTGGCGCTCTCCGCCGTCACCCTGGTGCTCCAGGTGCTGTTCAGCCGCGCGTGGCTCGCCAGGTTCAGGTACGGGCCGCTGGAATGGGCGTGGCGGAGCCTCACGTGGATGGAACGAGTGCCGAACAGACGGATAGGGTCACACCCGTGACACGTATCGCCCTCTGCCAGATCCCGGTGGCCGAAGACCCCGCCGCCAACCTCAGCCGTGCCCTCGACGCCCTCGCCGAGGCCGCCGCGGGCGGCGCCGAGCTGGCCGTCTTCCCCGAGGCCACCCTCACCCGATACGGCAAACGCGTCACCGACCTCGCCCAGCCGCTGGACGGGCCGTTCGTCACCGGGCTGGCCGCGGCGGCGCGGGAGCACGGCCTGCCGGTGATCGTGGGGGTGTTCGAGCCCGGCGAGGGCCGGGTCCACAACACCGCGGTCGCCATCGGCCCCTCGGGCTCGATCGAGGCGGCGTACCGGAAGATCCACCTGTTCGACTCCTTCGGCGCCCGCGAGTCCGAGCTGGTCGCGCCGGGCGACACCCCGGTCGTCGTGGAGCTGGCCGGGATCCGGGTGGGCCTGGTCACCTGCTACGACATCCGCTTCCCCGAGCTCACCCGGGCCCTGGTGGACCTGGGGGCCGAGATGTTCGCGGTGATCGCCGCGTGGGGTTCCGGGCCGATGAAGGAGGAACACTGGACCACTCTCGTCAGGGCCCGCGCGATCGAGAACACCACCTGGGTCGCGGCCGTCGGCCAGGCTCCGAACCCGGAGGCCCGCGACGGCTTCGGGATCGGGCGGAGCATGCTGGTCGATCCGATGGGGGTGGTACGCACCGATATGGGGCCCACAGCCGCCGTACAGATGTGCGAAATCGACTCGCAGATCACGATTGCTACCCGGAATGCCCTGCCATGCCTCGAACACCGGCGGCTCCAGGTCGGCGGATCGTAAAATGCCGACCGTGAGTGAGCCACCTGGGCGTAGAACGCAGATGCAGAAGGTCATACCGCCTCGGCTGCTCGTGCCCTATCTGGCCGGCAGACGCACCGTGATCTCCGGGTACGTCTACCGGGTTCAGGACTGCGCGCGGCTGACCACCCCCGCGCAGCTGTTCGCCGGTCTCGACCTGGGGTTCGAGGGGTCGGAGCTGGCCGAGACGGTCCCGGAGATATACCTGATGCGCTGGTTCGCCCGCGACATGGACGCCTACGTCGTGCCGTACGGCCCGCACATGGGTGGTGACTGGAACGATTCACCGCCCTTCACCGGAAACGGCTTCACCACCTCGCGGGAGCACGTCGTGCCGCAGTTCCACACCACGCCCATGCCGATCCCGGCGGGCGCCGAGATCATCCACGTGGTCCCCGGCGAGGAGCGCCTCTTCGGCCTCTACGACGGCCTGAGCTGGCGGCCCGCCTCATGAGCGCCGAGATCGAGCCGGTGGCCTCGGGGTTCGCCGCCCGCTACCTGGGCCGTACGTACGCCGCGGCCCTCGGCCCCGGGGGCTCCGAGGTGGTGCTGTTCAACGAGGAGGCCCAGAAGGGCTTCGAGGCGGCCTCCGGCTACTGGCGGCTCGTCGTCGCCCGCGAGGATCTCGACTGGCTGGTGCTGGTCCGCACGGTCGGCGCGTTCGGCGGGGAGCCGTGCCTGGTCCTCGACGTCTCCGAGGAGAACGGCGAGGAGAGCCTGCACATCGCCTACACCGGGCACAGCGGGATGAAGGCCGAGGCGCTGGGTTACTGGATGGTCGACCACGGGGCGTACGAGGTCGTCGTCCCCCGCGACGAGGTCTTCTCCATCAGGATCGAGCGCCTGCCCGTCCCCCTCGCCCCGGAGGGCGCGGAGCCGTAGCGCTCCCGGCACCCGCGCGGCGGGCCCTCGGGCCCGCCCGGAAGCCGCGGGACGGCCCCACCGACCGGCCGGTCGACCGGGAGCCCCGGCCAGCGGGCTCACCCGCCGGTCGGTGAGTCCGCTGGTCAGTGAGTCCGCTGGTCAGTGAGCCCGCCGGGCGGTGAGCCTGCCGGTCGGTGAGCCCGCTGGCCGGTCGGCCGGGAGCGTCTCATCGCCCGGCGTCCTCCCGGAGCAGGAGCACCACCAGCAGGGCGACGCCCGCCATCAGGACGGCGCTGATCGCCGCCGTCACGTGGAAGCCCTGGACGAACGCGGCGCGTGCCGTGTCGAGGAGTCCGGACGCGAGCCGTCCGGGAAGGCTCCCCGCGACCGTCACCGCGGCGTTGAGGTTGTCGCGGGCGGCCTCGGGGACCTCCGCCGGTGAGATCCGGCTCCGGTAGACCGCGGTGATGACGCTGCCGAGGACCGCGATGCCGAGCGCGCCGCCGAACTGGGGTGCCACCGAGGCGATCGCCGCCGCGGCACCGGCCCGGCGGGGCGGCGCGGAGCCGACGACCAGGTCGGTGGCGAGCGCCATCATCGGCCCCAGCCCCGCGGAGACGACGACGGCCCCGGACACGAGGACGGCGAGCCCGCCCGTGCCCTGCGTCCGGGTGAGCACGAGGTAGCCGATCGCGGACACGGCCAGTCCCGTGGCGATCACGACGGAGGGCGGGACCCTCCGCGCGATCCGGGGGGCCAGGAGGGACCCGGCGATGACCCCCGCCGCCGAGGGCGCCGTCCACAGCCCCGCCTCCAGGGGCGACAGGCCGTGCACCAGCTGCAGATACTGCGCGACGGCGTAGTTGGACCCCCACAGCACGAAGATGCCGAGCGCCAGCGTGGCGGCCGCGGCGCCGAACGTCCGTCCGGCGAACAGCCGCAGGTCCACGAGGGGGTCGGCCAGCGTACGCTGCCTGCGGACGAACACCGCCGCCAGCGCGAGCCCGGTCACGACCGCGACCGCGGACGTCACCTCCGGGCCGTCGGCCGCGATCCGCTTGAGCCCGTAGACCACCGGCAGCACCGCGCCCAGTGACAGCAGCGCGCCGACGAGGTCCAGCCGTCCCGCGGCGGCGTCCCTGCGCTCCGGCAGCAGCGGCGGGCCCGCGACCAGCAGCACCGCCATGAAGGGTACGGCCAGCAGGAACGCCGACCCCCACCAGAAGCGTTCGAGCAGCCATCCCCCCACCAGCGGGCCGATCGCCGTGCCTCCCGAGACGCTGGCGACGATGATCCCGATGGCCGTCGCCCGCTGCCGCGGGTCGGCGAACATGGACGTGGCCAGGGAGAGCGTGGAGGGCATCAGCGTCGACCCGGCGACCCCCATCAGCCCCCGGGCGACGATCAGGCTCCCGGCGTCGGGCGCGTAGGCGGCCAGGACCGAGGCCAGGCCGTACGCCACCGCCCCGATCAGCAGCAACCGGCGGCGGCCGATCCGGTCGCCCAGCGCGCCCATGGTGATGAGCGACCCGGCCAGCAGGAAGGCGTAGACGTCCACGATCCACAGGAGCTGGGTGCCGCTCGCCGCCAGGTCCCTGCCGATGGCGGGGAGCGCGAGGTTCGTGACGGTCAGTTCGAGGGAGGCGAGGAGGGCGGGCAGTGCCAGCACGGCGAGGCCGGCCCACTCCCGTCTCCCCGCCATGGCCGGTGTGGTCGGTGTGGTCATGGTCATCAGGATGAGACCTCAACCAAAGTTCAGGTCAACCGCCGACGGCCACGCCGGGGCCTCCGGCGTCCGTACGGGAGTGGCGACCGGCGTTCGTACAAGTGGTACCGGCGCCGTGAGAGTGATGCCGACGGCTCCCGGCGGGCCGGGGAGGCCCGCCCGCACCCCTGAACACCACCCGTACCCCCGGGCCACGTCGAGACGCCGGTGACGGACCGGCCTTCGACTCACGCCGAGCCTGACGCCGGTGACAAACCGGCCTTCAGCTCACGCCGAGCCTCCGGCAGAGGGCCCGCCTTCAGTTCACGCCGAGCCGCCGGTAGCGGGCCAGCCGGGCGGCGAGGCGGTCGGCGGGGGCCTGGCCCAGCAGTCCCGCGATCTCGTGCTCCAGGGTGCGCGCGACCCGGGCGCAGAACGCCTCCGGCTCGTAGGCGGCGTCGGGGAACTCCGGGATGATCCGGTCGACGAGACCGTCCCTGCGCAGGTCGGTGGATCTCACCCCCTGCGCGGCGGCGATCTCCGGGGCGAAGTCGACGCTCCGGTACAGCAGCGCCGAGGCCCCCTCGGGAGACAGCGGCGACAGCCAGCCGTGCTGGGCGCACAGCACCCGGTCGGCGGGGAGCAGCGCGAGCGCGGCGCCGCCCGCGCCCTCTCCCAGCAGCAGGCACACGGTCGGGGCGTCGAGCATCACCAGGTCGGCCACCGAACGGGCGATCTCCGCGGCCAGGCCGCCCTCCTCGGCCGCCTTGGACAGCGCGGCCCCGGCGGTGTCGATCACGGTGACCAGCGGCAGCCCCAGCTCGGAGGCGAGGCGCATGCCGCGCCTGGCGACCCTGAGCCCGGCCGGGCCGAGCGGGGCGTCGATCCGCTGGTGCCGCCGGTCCTGGCCGAGCACGATCGCGGGAGCCGCGCCGAACCTGGCCAGCGCGAGGACCAGCCCGGGGTCGTTCTCGCCCACGCCGGTGCCGTTGAGCGGGGTGACGTCGGAGGCGCCCAGCTTGAGCAGCGCCCGCACCCCGGGGCGGTCGTCGCGGCGGGAACGGCTGATCGCGTCCCACGCCTGGACCGTCGGGACCCGCTCGTCCGGCTCGGGCCCCGGATCCAGGTCCCGGCGGGGGGCGCACAGCACGGCGAACGCCCGTATCGCGACCCGCCGGGCGTCCCGCGCCGACACGACGGCGTCGACCAGGCCGTGGGCGAACAGGTTCTCGGAGACCTGGACACCCTCGGGGAACGGGTAGCCGTGCAGCGACTCGAACACCCTCGGCCCCAGGAACCCGATCAGCGCGCCCGGCTCGGCGGCCGTGACGTGCCCGAGCGACCCCCAGGAGGCGAACACCCCGCCGGTGGTGGGATGGCGCAGGTAGACGACGTACGGCAGTCCCGCGGCGCGGTGCGCGGCGACGGCGGCGGTGATCTTCACCATCTGGACGAAGGCCACCGCGCCCTCCTGCATCCGGGTCCCGCCCGAGGCGGGGGCCGCGAGCAGCGGGAGCCCCTCGGCGGTGGCCCGCTCGACCGCGGCGGTGAGCCGCTCGGCGGCGGCCACCCCGATCGAACCGGCCAGGAAGGAGAACTCGCACACGACGATCGCCACCCGGCGCCCGTCGAGCAGGCCCTCCCCGGAGATCACCGACTCGTCGTATCCCGTCTTGGCCCGGACCGCGGCCAGCTCCTCGGCGTACCCCGAGCCGGGCGCGGCGGGGTCGGCGGGCGGCTCGTCCCACGAGCGCCACGTTCCCGGGTCGAGGAAGGTGTCGATCAGCGTGCGCGCGTCGGGCCGCGCCGGGGTCATACCCGCGCTCCCCGGGACGGCGTCCGGCCGCGGAAGGGGGGTGTGCCTGTCATCGCTCGCGCGCCTCCAGCCAGGCGAGGACCTCGTCGTCGTGCTCGCCGAGCGCGGGCGGGGCGGTATGGCGCACGGGAGGGTCGCCGTCGAAGCGGAGCGGCGGTCCCGGCAGCTCGATGGCGCCGAGCACGGGGTGGTCCACCTCGACGACCAGGCCCTGGGAACGGGTCTGGTCCCAGGCGTAGACCTCGTCGAGGGACCTGATGGCCCCGGCGGGCACCCCGGCCTCGCCGAGCGCGGCGAGCCAGTGCGCCCTGTCGTGCTTGGTGAGCGTCCGCTCCATGTCGGCGATCAGCTCGTCCCGGTGCGCGAACCTCTCCCGGTTGGTCGCGTACCTGGCGGTGTACGGGTCGGCGTCCAGCCCCAGCAGGGCGGCGACCTTGCGCCACTGCGTGTCGTTCGCCGCCGCGATCTGGATCATGCCGTCGGCGCAGCGGAAGGCGCCGTAGGGGGCGATGGAGGCGTGGTGGTTGCCGGCCGCCCGGGGCACCTGGCCGCCGACCGTCCAGGCCGTGCCGTGGTAGGAGTGCACCCCGGTCACCGCGGCCAGCAACGAGGTCCGCACGACCTTGCCCCGCCCGGTCCGCTCCCGCTCGTAGAGCGCGGCGACCACCCCGTACGCGCCGTGGATGCCGCCGAGCAGGTCCGCGACCGAGGCGCCCACCCGGTACGGCTCCTCGGGCGACGGGCCGGTCAGGCTCATCAGCCCGGCCTCGCCCTGCGCGATCTGGTCGTACCCGGGCCTGCCGCCCTCCGGGCCGTCGTGGCCGAACCCGGTGATCGACAGGATGACCAGGCGGGGGTTGAGCTCGTGCAGCCGCTCGACGGAGAAGCCCAGCCGGTCCATGACGCCGGTGCGGAAGTTCTCCACCAGCACGTCGCTCTGCCGCACCAGGCGCTCGACGAGCGACCTGCCCTCGGCGGACTTGAGGTCGACGGCGATCGACTGCTTGTTGCGGTTGGCCGCCAGGAAGTACGTGGAGATGTCATGGCCGGGACCCACGAACGGCGGCCCCCAGCCCCGCGACTCGTCACCCCCCGCGGGATGCTCCACCTTGATCACCCGGGCCCCCAGGTCACCGAGCATCTGCGCGGCGTGCGGGCCCGCGAGCGCGCGAGAGAGATCGAGGACGACGATGTCGCCGAGTGCTCCCTGCAAGATCAACCTCCGGTGCGTGGCGGCCGGCCCGGCCGGCGAGGGCTCCCCCGGTCCCGGCCCGTTCGCCATGGGACCACCCGGCCCGACGACCGGACGGGGGAACACCCATGATCTCCCATACCATCATCGAGCGGGACGGGAGGGGGCGAGATCATGAGGACGTGTTCGTCACGATCTCCCTCCCGGCCCCGGCCGGGAAGAACCGGGGTCACCCCCGTACCGGCGGGCCCACCCGAACCGGCCACCGCCGACCGCTCACCGCGAACCGGCCACCGCGGACCACTCACCACGGACCGATCACCGCGAACCGGTCACCACGGACCGGCCACCGCCGCCCGCCAGAACCGCGCTCTCCGTACGGGCACCCACCCTCCCCCCCACCACCAGAGCGGACCTGAGAGCGGCGTGGCGGTACGGCCGCGTGACCGGCGAGAGCGTCCCCTCTCGCGCGGCGGCGGGACGGCGCGCCGCTCACCGTTTGCCAAACGATGATCGTTAGGTAAAGGTCAAACGGTGACTAATCGGGGCATTGACTGGGTGCGTACCGCGATCCGGCGTGAGGTGCGGTACGTGCGCGGCCAGATGGCCGGGCTGGGGACGCGAGGTTCCGAGCAGCGCTTCGAGATGCGCCAGATCGCCAAGGCGACCCTGGCCGCGGCGCTGGCCTGGTTCCTCGCCGATCGGCTGCTGCCGCGCGAGACGGTGTGGATCGCTCCCGCCACCGCTGTGATCATGGTGCACGCGACGGTGTACCGGACGCTGACCAACGGGGTACGGCGGGTGTGCGCGGTGGCCGCCGGTGTCATCCTGGCCGGCAGCGTCGGCAACCTGCTCGGGCTCAACGCGCTCAGCCTGGTGCTGGTCGTGCCGCCGGCGCTGGTGGCCGCGCGCTGGCGGCGGATGGGACGGCACGGCACGGACGTGGCGACCACCGCCGTGTTGATGCTGTCGTTCGGCGCGGGCTCCCAGGAGCGCTACCTGCTGGCGTACGTGGTGGCCACCGGGATCGGCGCGCTGTCCGGCGGGCTGGTCAACGCGATGGTGTTCCCGCCGCTGTACCAGCGCCGCCCCTACGAGGCGGTGCTCCGGCTGAGCAAGGAGGCCGCCGCGCTGCTGGAGGCCGTGGCCGCCGGGTTGCGCGAGCGCTGCGACCTGTCGGACCTGCCCGACTGGCAGCGCCACGCCGACCGGCTGGACGCCCACCTGGCCCGGGCGAGTTCGGCCATCGCCGACGGCGCGGAAAGCCGCCGCTACAACCTGCGCCGCACCCGCGTCCCGCAGACGTACGAGGACCACGAGGGGCTGCTCGCGGCGATGAGCGAGATCGGCGTGCACATCCACGCCCTGGTGCGGGCGCTGGCCTATGCCGCCCAGCGCCGGCGCGGGCGCGGCGACGACCCGCCGTGGATCAGCGACGAGTTCGCCCGCGACTACGCCGCGCTGCTGGACCTGCTCGCCGAGGCGCTCCAGGCCCAGATGCGCACCGCCGACGAGCCCGCGAAGCTGAGCGCGGTGATCTCCGCCGCCCTGGAGCGGGCCGGCGCGATCCAGGAACAGATGACCGAAGAGGTTCGTACCGGCCAATTGGACCAGCCGCGCGGCTGGGCGGTGACCGGAAGCCTGCTCACCGACGCCGAGCGGATCCTGGCCATCCTGAACACCCTGCACGCCGTCACCGAGACCGCCGACGCCGCCGCCCCCTTCGACCCCGCCGATCCCGCCGATCCCGTCAATCCCGCCGATCCCGTCAATCATGCCGATCACGCTGTCAGCGGCGCGCCTGCCGTCGGCGGCACCGACGACACCGTTGGCACCGGTGACACCATGGCGCAGGCCGACAGCGCCCGGTGAGTCCCCGCCGGGGCCGGGCCCCCGCCGGATGCCCGCCCGGCTCTCGCACCCTCACCGGCCGCGCCGGAAAGCCAAACCTCACCCCTCCGGCACCCCCGACCGCTGTTTACCGAGAGTAGTGAGGGTAAAGCTGTGAGTGTCACACCTTCGCTGACGAGGAGAAACGCCGTGACCGAGAACGTGTGGAACTACCGCCCCGGAGCCCGTGACGAGCAGGTCCTGGACCTGGTCGGCTTCGACGTGGAGGCCACCGACGGCAAGATCGGCTCAGTGGACGAGGAGAGCGACGCCGTCGGCGACAGCTACATCGTCGTCGACACCGGATTCTGGATCTTCGGCAAGAAGGTCGTGCTGCCGGCCGGCACCGTGACCCGGGTCGATCCACAGGAGCGCAAGATCTACGTCTCACGCACCAAGGAAGAGATCAAGGACGCCCCCGAGTTCGACGAGGCGACCTACAGGGAGCCCGACTACCGCGACAAGCTCGGCGGCTACTACGGCCCCGGAAGCGGCACCCTGTAAATATCGACCGCCGCTTCGAGCCCCTTCCCACCCAGGGAAGGGGCTCGAAGCGCGTTACGAGGGTGGATGTCCGGCGTACGGCAGCCGAAAGCGGCGGACGCCACCGGTCGCCGAGACTTCGGACCGTGGCGATACGATAACGGCGATCACCTGATGGAGGATTCGCCCCGTCACCGGCGGCAGGCGGCTTCTCGTCGGGAGAAACGCGAGGTGACCGCGCCGGTCCCGACCGTGGCTCCGGCCGGTGCCGACGGCGGGGGCACGACCCGTGCCATCATCGCGATCCCGGCCGGATCCGGATCCGTCCGGGCCCCCGGACCTCCTGCCCCACCCTCACCTCCATCGTGAAGGCACCCTGATGACCTCTGCCGTCCAGCTCGACCCCCACCCCGACCCCACCCTGCCCGACGCCGTGATCGTGGCGCTGGCCGGCGAGCTGGACTACACCAACACCGACCACACCCACCAGCGGATCCTCCTGCTGCTGGAGGGCGGCCACCGCCATCTGGTGCTGGACGTGGGGGGCCTGACGTTCTGCGACTCCACCGGCATCAAGATCTTCCTGGCCCTGCGCACCCTGATCGCCGACCGTGGCGGCCTCATCGTCCTCAGCGACCTGAGCCCCCACCTGGAGCGGATTTTCGAGATGACCGGGCTGACGCGGTTCTTCACCCTCCGGCCCACCCGCGCCGAGGCCCTGGAACTGGTCCGCGCCCACGCCTCTTCCTCGTAGGAGCCCCCGCTTCCTCGTAGGAGCCCCCACTTCCTCGTAGGAGCCCCCGCCAGAATCCGCACAGGAGCCCCCGCCGAAGTCCGCCGGAAAAATCTCGTGAAGGGATGTCGAGAACCCGCACACGGCTCCGTCCCAGGGGCGAACACGGCCACAATGGCCGTATCGCACCAAGGAGAAACACGATGGCCAAGTACCTGCTGCTCAAGCACTACCGCGGCGCGCCGGCGGCGGTCAACGACGTGCCGATGGACCAGTGGGAGCCGGAGGAGGTCTCGGCCCACGTGCAGTACATGCGTGACTTCGCCACCCGGCTCGAGGGCACCGGCGAGTTCGTCGACGGCCAGGCGCTCTCCCCGGAGGGCACGTTCGTCCGCTACGACGGCGAGGGACGGCCGCCGGTCACCGACGGCCCGTTCGCGGAGACCAAGGACCTGATCGCCGGCTGGATGGTGATCGACGTCGAGACCTACGAGCGGGCCCTCGAACTGGCCGGCGAGCTGTCCGCGGCTCCGGGCGCGGGCGGCAAGCCGATCCACGAGTGGCTTGAGCTGCGCCCGTTCTACGCCGAGCAGCCCACGGCCACCGAGTGAACGAGCCGTTGCTGCGGGAGCTGGTGCCCGCGGTGATCGGTGTCCTCGTCCGCCGCGGAGCAGACTTCGCGGCGGCCGAGGACGCCGCGCAGGACGCCCTGGTCGAGGCCGTGCGCGTGTGGCCGGACGACCCGCCGCGCGACCCCAAGGGCTGGCTGGTCACCGTGGCCTGGCGTAAGTTCCTCGACGCCGCCCGCGCCGACACCTCCCGGCGGCACCGCGAGGTACGCGTCGAGACCGAGCCCGTGCCCGAACCGGGCGAGGCGGTGGACGACACGCTCCGGCTGTACTTCCTGTGCGCGCACCCGTCCCTGACACCGGCCTCGGCCGTCGCGCTCACGCTGCGCGCGGTCGGCGGCCTGACCACGCGGCAGATCGCGCGGGCCTACCTCGTGCCGGAGGCGACCATGGCCCAGCGGATCAGCAGGGCCAAGCGGGCCGTCTCCGGCGTCCGGTTCGACCGGCCCGGGGACGTCGCCACCGTGCTGCGCGTGCTCTACCTGGTCTTCAACGAGGGCTACTCCGGCGACGTCGACCTCGCCGCCGAGGCGATCCGGCTCACCCGCCAGCTGGCGGCCGGGATCGACCACGAGGAGGTCGCGGGCCTGCTCGCGCTCATGCTGCTGCACCACGCCCGGCGCCCGGCGCGGACCGGACCCGGCGGCAGGCTCGTGCCCCTCGCCGAGCAGGACCGCGGCCTATGGGACACCCGCCTGATCGCCGAGGGCGTCGACGTGCTCCAGGCGGCCCTCGCCCGCGACCGCCTGGGCGAGTTCCAGGCCCAGGCCGCCGTCGCCGCGCTGCACGCCGACGCCCGTACGACCGAGGAGACCGACTGGGTGCAGATCGTCGAGTGGTACGACGAACTGGTGCGCCTCACCGGCAGCCCGGTGGCCCGCCTCAACCGGGCCGTCGCGGTCGGCGAGGCCGACGGCCCGCGGGCCGGACTGGCCGCCCTGGCGGAGCTCGACCCCGCCCTGCCCCGCCACACCGCCGCCGCGGCGTACCTGCGCGAGCGTGACGGTGACCCGGTGGCCGCGGCGCGGCTCTACGCCGAAGCCGCCCGGTCGGCGTCCAGCCTCCCCGAACGCGACCACCTCACGCGGCAGGCCGCGCGGCTCAACGCGGCGCTGAAGCGGGGTTGAAGGCGGGGCTGAAGGCGAGTCCCCCGCCCGGACCGCGGCCAGAAGCGGCGCCCCCGTGACCGGTCCGCCCCGTGACCGGCCCGCCCGCCTCCCGCGCGGCGCCCGGCAGGCCGCCAACCCCTCGATCTGACGCGGTGCCGGGCGGGCCGCCGACCCTCGATCCGATGCGGCGCCCGGCAGGTCGCCGACCCTCGATCCGATCATCCTCGAACGTCGCCGTCCCACCGCGAGCTCACCTCGCGGTGGGCGGGGAAGACCCGGATACCGGCGGCCAGGACAGGGGCCCGTCTTCTATGATCACGAGCCTAGTCTTCTATGATCACGGGCTTATGAGCCGATCGCGCACGCTGTCCGCCACGGAAATCCGTTCGGAACGACTCCTGCTTCGCATCGCGTTGCTCGACGCCGACCGGGAAGGGTTCGTCGAGCTCCATACCGACCCCGAGGTCCAGGCGTACATCGGTGGTCCCCAGGCCCGCGGTGACGTCGAGCGGCGCTTCGACGCGGCGATCGCCGCCGCGACCTCCAGGCCCGGTGGTTACGTCATCGCGGACAACACGACGAACCGGTTCATCGGGAACCTGACGCTCACCCGCCGGTCGGCCGACGCCCCCGGGCATGTCACCGAGGAGGGCGGGGAGCTGGAACTGGGCTACGTGCTGCGGCGTGGCGCGTGGGGCTCGGGGTTCGCGTTCGAGGCCGCGACGGCCGCGTTGCGCGCCGCGGCCTCCGAACTCCCCGACCAGCCGGTCCTGCTCGTGACCCAGACCGCGAACGAACGATCTCTGAGACTCGCCGCCCGGCTTGGCTTCCGCCCCATCGGCACGTTCGAGGAGTACGGCGCCGAGCAGACCCTCTGCACGGCCCCCCTGTCCGCGTTCGGAATCTGATCGACCCTGTTCACGTTCCGGATCTGGTCGATCCTGTCCGCGTGCCGGATGCCGGTCGACGGTCCGTCGGCAGGAGACGCTCGGCGGCTTTTCACGGCTCGGGCGGCGTAGAAGACGCGCTCTGCGGCTTTCGCGGCTCGGGCGGTGCCTCGGTGGCCTCGGGGAGCCGTTCCAGCGGGGTCCCCCTCCCCCGGCACCCCCTGGGTCCCGGCGTACGGAACGGGTCCCGGCGGGCGGACGGGGACGCGAAACGAGCCGGGGCCCGCACCTCAGAGAGGTGCGGGCCCCGGCCCGTGATGCGCCTGCTACTAGGCGGGAACGATGTTCTCCGCCTGCGGGCCCTTCTGGCCCTGCGTGACGTCGAAGGAGACCTTCTGGCCCTCCTGCAGCTCACGGTAGCCCTGGGCGGCGATGTTGGAGTAGTGGGCGAAGACGTCGGCGCCGCCGCCGTCCTGCTCGATGAAGCCGAAGCCCTTTTCAGCGTTGAACCACTTAACGGTTCCAGTCGCCATGATCATTCTCCTTCGATAGGGGGCAGAGCCGAGATCCACACCACGTGGATCTCGCGTCGCCGCGATGAGCCCATCCGGAGATGACCGGGAAAACAAAATGCACCTGAAGGGTTATCCGTCAGGTGCACACAAAGTTTCATGGGTACCACAACCGCAACTACGTTCAGGCTAGCACCTGTCCGGACCAACATACGAGCCCACCCCGGTCCGGACACCGGGAGTCTGTGACGATCACCCGCTCGACCGCCCCTCGCGCGCCGTCGCCCGCTTGTGCGCGGCATCCAGGAGCACGATCACGGCGAAGGCCACGATCGTCGCGCCCACCGCCGCGACATAGCACCAGGGGGCGGGCAGGTAGTTGGCCGCAGTCAGGACGTTGGGCGCCTTGTCGGTGAACACGCGGAAGACGATCGCCAGCGGCCCCTCCCAGACACCCGCGGCGAGCACCAGCAGCATTCCGAGCCGGTACCAGGCCTCGTTCATCGCGTACCTCCTTCGTGTGATCTCAAGAATGATACGAACGTATCAAACGATCATGAAATAAAGGGCCTATGATCTGGAGAATCCTCGACTTCCGTCACAGATTATTGGGAATATCCTGTGAGCGTGCGTGACGAAAACAAGGCGGCGTGCCAGGTCTGCCGTGCCCCGCTGCCCTCGGTGACGCGGGGGCGGCCCCCGGCGTACTGCTCGCGTGGTTGCCAGGCCAGGGCGTACCGGCGGCGGAAGAACCCGCCTCCCGCGCCCGCGGCCCCCGAGCCGGGCACGCGGTCGTCCAGGCGCCGGGAGATCAGCGAGGCGCTCTGGCGCGTCGCCGCCGGGCGCGGGCTGGACGCGGCGAGCATCCGGGAGGTCGCCGCCGAGGCCGGGGTCTCGCCGCGCGTGGTCCAGTACCACTTCGACGGCAAGCACCGGCTCCTCGTCTCCGCGCTCCAGCTGCTGTACGAGGACAACGAGCGGCACGCCCGGGTGCGGATGGCCTCGGTCGACCCCTCGGACTCCCGGGCCCTGCTGCGGGCGATCCTGGGCGAGTTCCTGCCGCTGGACGACCAGCGCCGGACGGCCCTCCGGGTGCTCGCCGCCTACTACGCCCGCAGCCTCACCGATCCCGCGCTGGCCTCGGTCTTCCTGCACGACGCCCAGCCCCTCGAACAGCTGGTCGCCGGTGTCATCGAGCGGGCCCGGCGCGACGGGACGGCCGCGCCGGGGCTCGACCCGTGCCACGAGGCCGACCTCCTGGTGGCCGGGATCACCGGGCTGGGCATGGACGTCCTCCACGGACGGCGCACGATGGCCGAGGTCCGGCGCGTCGTCGACTACCACCTCGGCCGCGTCTTCCCCATGGGCCAGGAAGACCCCACGGGTCCGGGAGGCACCACGGGCCCGGGAGACCACACGGGCCCGGGAGGCACCACGGGCCCGGGAGACCACACGGGCCCGGGGAGGGGCGCTTCAGGCGCGGCCGGGCCGCCCTGATCCGGCGGCCCGCGCACGCGGGCATCTCGCGGAGAGGCTCTCCGAGTCCGTCACGGCGAGACTCGACGGTCCGCGCACGCGAGGATCTCGCAGAGAGGCCCTTCGGGTCCGTCACGGCGAGACTCGACAGTCCGCGCACGCGAGGATCCCGCGGACCGGCCCTCTGGGTCCATCACGGCGAAACTCGACGGCCCGCGCGCGAGGATCTCGGCCCGGGCCGCTCCAGGAGCGTCAGATGAGGTCCACCTCCGCGTAGGGCAGGCCCCCCGACAGGCTGGGGAAGCCCGGCCCCCGGTCGAAGAAGGGGGTTGCGGCCGGATCCGCCGGGAGGAGGGCGCGGAGACCGGCTCGGCGAGCCTCGGTGGCCTCGGCGTCCACCTGGAGATCGCCGGGGTCGCTGGGGTCGCCGGGGTCGCCGGGGTCGCCGGACAGGATGACCCCGTAGTCGTCGCGGGCGCCGTCGGCGGAGACCTTGCCGTCGCGGACGTCGGCGGCCACCAGGGCGGGATCGCGGTCCAGCGGGGAGCCCCAGCCGCCCCCGCCCGTGGTGCGCACCCGGATGATCTCACCGGCCCGGACCGGCGAGTCGTCCACCAGGCCCTCCATCTCCCTGCCCTCGATCTCCACGACGAAGGGCCGTCCGGCCCGGCCGCCGTTCACGCCCCAGCACGACAGGATCGAGCGGTCGGCGATGGACATGAACGAGGCGTCGCGGAGCATCCGCAGGTGCTTGTCGTAGCCGAGCCCGCCCCGGTAGAGGCCGGGGCCGCCGGAGTCGCGGGCCAGGCCGAGCCGCTCGACCCGGAACGGCCAGCGGGACTCGGCGAACTCGACCGGGATGTTGCGCGAGTCGGGCACCACGTGGATGGTGTCCTCCCCGTCGGCGTACCACCGGCCGCCGGAGCCTCCGCCGAGGACCTCCCTCATCAGGTACGGGGTGCCGTCGAGGCCGTCGCCGTAGACGCCGGTGTAGCGGATGGTCTCCTGGTCGGCGGGCATCCGGCCGCCGGTCGCCTTGGCCAGTACCCCAGCCAGCACGCCCAGCAGGCGCAGGATCACGAACGTACGGGCGTTGGTGGGGGCGGGGAAGATCGGGGTGAGCAGGGTGCCCTTCCCGGGGAACCGCATCTCGATGAGGGGGACGACGCCCTCGTTGACGTCGAGCTCGGCCATCCGTTCGGGGGTGTCGGCCAGGTTGCGCAGGATCGGCGCCAGCCACTTCTTCAGGAACACCCCGTCGGCGTAGTCGCCCGCGTGGTTGATCGGGCCCTTCGCCTGCGGGGAGGTGCCGGTGAAGTCGATGACCAGCGGAGAGGCGGCCGAGTGGTCGACGGTGAGGGTCATCCGCTGCGTGTGCAGGCGGGGCTCGTCGACGCCGTCGTGCTCGGCGTAGTCCTCCCACACGTGCGTGCCCTCGGGGATCTTGGCCAGCAGTTCCCTGCGGAACGTCTCGGTGGTGTTGGAGATGATCGCGTCGAAGCACGCCTCGACCGCCTCGCGCCCGTACCGGTCGAACAGCTCGCCCAGCCGCCGCGCGCCCATCAGGCAGGCCGAGCACTCGGCGTCCAGGTCCCCGGCGAGGGAGTCGGGCATCCGGGAGTTGCGCGTCATGATCGTGAGTGCCGCCCGGTTGGGCACGCCCTCGTCCCACAGCTTGATCGGCGGGACCATCAGTCCCTCCTCGAACACGCTGCGCGCGTTGCTCGGCATGGAACCCGGCACGGCCCCGCCGATGTCGTCGTGGTGCCCGAACGCCTGCACGAAGGCGACGACCTGCCCGTCGTGGAAGACCGGGACCGTCACGCACAGGTCGGGCAGGTGCCCGATGCCACCCTCGGACAGGTAGACGTCGTTGTGGAAGAACACGTCGCCGGGCCGCATCTCGCCGACCGGGAAGTCCCTCACGATCGGCTGGACCAGCGCCGAGTAGGACCTGCCGGTCAGTTTGCGCAGCCGTACGTCGTGGATTCCGGCGCGGAAGTCGTGCGCGTCGCGGATCATGGGCGAGCGGGCGGTACGGGCGATGGCCGTCTCCACCTCCATCTCCACCGACGCGAGCGTCCCCTCGACGATCTCCACCAGCACAGGGTCGGCCCCGCCCACCGGCCGCCCGTCCATGGTCACCGGCCGCCCGTCCGTGGCCGCCGGTCGCCCGTCCATGGTCACCGGCCGCTCATCCGTCGCCGCCGGTCGCCCGTCTGTGGCCGCCGGTCGCTCGTCGCGCCGGGCTCGCTCCGTGCTCATCGGCCGCTCACCGCTTCTCGTCCACTCGGCTCGTCGCGCCGGGCTCGTCGCGCGCTCATCGGCCACTCACCGCTCACCGCTTCTCGCTCACTCCGCGAGCCGGTCCGGGCCCGCCCGTCGCTCGCCGGTCGCTGCGCGTCACGCACGGCGTACCTCCAGGTTTCCGAACTCGTCCATGGTCGCGGTGAAGCCGGGGTGGAGCGGCAGCGTGGAGCCGTACTCCTCGATGACCGCCGGGCCGGTGATCGTCGCCCCGGCGGTCAGGTCGGGGCGGCGGTGGACGGGGGTGGCGCCCCACTCGTCGTAGAAGACCTCGCGGGAGGCGACCGGCTCGGGGCGCGGGTCGCCGTGGGGCCTGCGGCCGATGACGGGGCGGGTGATCGGGCCGATGCCGGAGACGCGGAGGTTGACCCACTCGACGCCGTGCCGGGGGTCGTCGCGGTAGCCGTACCCGTAGAGCTTGTGGTGCTCGGTGTGGAAGCGCTCCAGCACCTCGGCCCGCCAGGCCTCGTCCGGCGGGCCGGACGGCGCGGGCACCCTGACCTCGTAGGCCTGGCCGTAGTAGCGCAGGTCGGCGCTGCGCGCGTAGACGTGCGCGCCGGTGGCGAAGCCCTCGCGGTCCAGGGCCGCGGCGGCCTGTCCCTCCAGGTCGCCGAAGATCTCCCCGGCGGTCTCCGGGGAGAGGTCGCGGGTGACGAAGGTGCGCACGTAGTCGTTCTTGACGTCCACGGTGAGCAGCCCGAAGGCCGAGACGTTGCCCGGGTCGGGCGGGACGATCACCGACGGCAGGCCGAGGATGTCGATCAACCGGCAGACCAGCAGCGGCCCCGAGCCGCCGAAGGCGACCATGGGGAAGTCCCGCACGTCCAGGCCGCGTTTGACGGTGATCTGGCGGATGGCGTTCGACTGGTTGAACGCGCTGATCTCCAGGATGCCCGCCGCGGTCCGTTCCGGGGACAGCCCGATCTTGCCCGCGAGCGCCTCGATCCCCTCGCGGGCGGCGTCGGCGTCGAGCGGGATCTCCCCGCCGAGCAGGTGCGGTGGGACCCGGCCGAGGAAGACGTGCGCGTCGGTGACGGTGACCTCGGTGCCGCCCCGGCCGTAGCAGAGCGGGCCGGGGTCGGCCCCGGCCGATCTGGGCCCGACCTTCGGCGTGCCCTCGGGGGAGATCCACGCGACGGAGCCGCCGCCCGCGCCGACGGTCACGATGTCGATCATCGGGATCTTGCAGGGGTAGCGGCCGATGCTGCCCTCGGTGGTCAGGGACGGCTCCCCGTCGACGACCACCGCGACGTCGGTCGAGGTGCCGCCGCCGTCCAGGGTGATCACCGAGGGGTGCCCGGCGGTGGCGGCGATCAGCGCGGCGCCGAGCGCGCCCGCGGCCGGTCCCGAGAGCACGGTGGTGATCGGCTGGTGCACGACCTCGGCCGCGGACAGCACGCCGCCGTTGCTCTTCATCACGGAGAACGGCATGCCGCTCCCCCGTCCCGCCCGCGCGACGTCCGGTGTGCCGTCCGTTGTACCGCCCGGCGCGGACGGCTCCGTGCGCTCCGGGTGATCAGGGTGATCAGGGTGATCTGGGTGATCCGTGCGCTCCGTATGTTCCGGGTGCTCCGTGCCCGCGACGGCCCTCCGGTACGTCCGTCCGGCCGCGTCCTGGGCGTGGCTCGCGGCCTCCAGGCGTTCGGCCAGGTTGGCGATGTAGCGGCGCATGGTCGGCTTGACCGCGGCGTCGACCAGGGTGGTGACCGACCGCTCGTACTCGCGGTACTCGCGCAGCACGTCGCACGAGATCGAGACGACGGCGTCCGGGTGCTCCCGTTCGAGGACCTCCCGCATGCGCAGCTCGTGGGCGGGGTTGGCGTACGAGTGCAGGAAGCACACGCCGATCGCGGTGATGCCGCGCTCGCGGAACCACCGGGCCGCCGCGACGGCCTGTTCCTCGTCGAACGGCCGTACCTCGGCCCCGGTGTGGTCCAGGCGCCCGCCGACGGTCCTGACCCGGTGCACCGGGACGATGCGGGGCGGTTTCACCCAGAAGTAGGAGTTGCCGTAGCCGTCCGGCACGCTCTGGCGGGCGATCTCCAGGATGAACTCGAAGCCCTCGGTGGTGACGAAGCCCAGGTCGGCGATGCGGTCCTCGAGGAGCTGGTTCGTGGCGACCGTGGTGCCGTGCACGACGGCCGACACGACCTCCATGCCCACGTCGTCCGCGCCGCCCGCGTTGCCCGTGTCCTCCGCCCTGGCCGCCTTGCGCAGGACCTTCCGCACCCCCTCCATGAACCCGTCGGCCGGGTTGGCGGGGGTGGAGGGAGTCTTGGTCGTGGTGATCTCACCGGTCTGCTCGTCCACCGTGACCACGTCGGTGAACGTGCCTCCGGTGTCGACCCCGATACGGACGCTGCGCATGCCCCCGTGTCTACCCAGTCCCGGCGAGTCCGCAAATCGGCGGACCCTGCCGAAGCTGTGCCCGGTCCTTGGGCAGTGTTGGCGGGAAACGGCCGGGAAACGACCTCGCCGGAAAGGACCTCGCCGGGAACGATCCCGCCGCCCCGGGTCACCGACCGGGAGGACCGGGGAACCGGGAGGCGGCGGGAGGACCGGGAGGCGGCGGGAACCTGGAGGCGGCGGGAACGGACCTCAGCGGCGGCGGGGGCCCATGGTGGTGTTGATCACCGCGTCGGCGTCGTGCGCGTGGATCTTGGCGGCGAGGCGGATCGCCATCTCGTTCGTGCGGCGCAGTTCGGCCTCGACCCGGTCTTTGCCGGACTGGCCGACCTGCACGCCGAAGTAGGCGCCGATGACCGCGCCCGAGACCCCGACGAGCCCGGCGAACGGCGCGGCCGTGTCGCCCTCGCGCAGCGCGATCACCACGAAGCCGATCAGGATGACCACGAGCCCCATGACGACGACGTAGAACCCGTACCGCCAGCGAGCCGCCTCGGCCTGGGCGGCGACGGCCTCGTCCTCGGTCATCATCGCCGCGAGCGCCGTGGGCATCTCCGTGGCCTCCGTGCCGGAGGAACCGGAGGGACCGGAGGCGCCGGGGGTCACGATGGCCGGGGTCTTGCCGAGGGGTGGAGCGGAGTTGTTGGTGGTCGTCACAGGTTCTCCCACTTTTCGATGGACCAAAAGGAATCTCCCACGGTTTTCACCAGCAAGCCAAGTCAGGCCATGTCATGACGTGTCGCGGCTTGTCAATTGGAGACCACCCCTTCTACCAGGGCATCTCACGCCCAGAGGTCCTCATCCGTCCCACGGCTCACCACCAGTTGTAGATCGTTATCTTTCGAGCGGGCACGCGAGGGCGAGTCGTCCGCGAAACATGAAGATCACGATCCGTGATCGGCCGGGTAAAACCGGACTCAGATGAGATAGAAGACAATCACTACTCTCATTCGTTTTTCACGAGGTATCAGTGACAAAGCTCCTCCGGCTTCTCGTGGCGCCACTGTCCGCCGCCGCCCTCCTCCTTACCGTGTTCTCGACGCCCGCCCGCGCCGACACCGACCCCGTGCTCGCCGCCCAGTGGCAGCTCGCGTGGGACACCTACCGGTTCTACGAGTGCCTGACCGCTCCCCTCCCGATAACGGGACGGAGCCAGGTCAAGCGCGACATCTCCATCGAGATCAACGCACCGGTGGAGCACGTGTTCGACGCCTACTCGAACATCAACAACCACCTCGGCATGCACTCGTTCCTGAAGCGGGTCGTCACCCACGCGGACCGGACCGAGGCCGGGACGCGCTACGTCGACTTCACGGCCGTGGAGGACATCCCGGTCGCCGGGCTGCCCGTCACCTCCAACACGCACGCGCAGCAGCGCATCCACCGCGACGAGCTCTACTACGAGACCGACTCCTGGACGCTGCCGAACGTCGTGACGCACCAAAAGATCGTCTTCGAGGACCTGGGCGACGGGCGGACGCGGGTCACCGAGCATCTCACCTTCGAGGCGAGCATCCTGCTCATCGACTTCACCGTGACGAACGGCGTCTCCTCCCACCAGGCGACGCAGGCGGGCCTCAAGGCGGCGATCGAGAGCGGCGAGCTCTGAGCCAACTCTTCGGCCGGCTCGTCGGCCGGTTCATCGGCTGACTCACAGGCCGGCTCGTCGGCTGACCGGTCGGCTGGCCGGTCGACCGGTTCTCGGCCGGTTCTCGGCCGGTTCTCGGCCGGTTCTCGGCCGGTTCTCGGCCGAGGGGGCCGTGCTCGCCCTTCATCGGGCGCGGCCCCCTCGTCCCGGTTTACATGGGTCGTCGATGGTTCTTTCCGGTCCTCACCGGCGGACCTGACGGGCTCGGACGGGCCGCTCTCGTACGGCCCGGCGGCAGGTGAGCGCGACGGGACGATCACCCGGGGTGGAGATCGCGGAACACGTCCGGAGTACTAGGCTGGCCCCCCGTGACCGAATTGTCTGCTCTCTCCGCCGTTCCCGCCGGTTCCCGGGACGGAGTGCTGCGCTTCTACTTCGGCCCGATGGACTGCGGCAAGTCCACGCTGGCCCTGCAGATGAACTACAACCACGGCCGCCAGGGCAGGCGCGGTCTGGTGCTCACCAAGCACGACCGCTCGGGCACCCCGCAGGTCACCAGCCGGATCGGCCTGGGCAGCGAGGCCGTCGAGGTCGTCGACGACCTCGACCTGGTGGCCCTGGTCCGCGCGCACGAGCCCATCGACTACGTCATCTGCGACGAGGCGTGCTTCTACACGGTCGCCCAGATCGAGCAGCTCGCCGACCTCACCGACGACTTCGGCGTCGACGTCTACGCCTTCGGCCTGGCCTCGGACTTCCGCTCGCAGATGTTCCCCGCCGCCCAGCGGCTGTTCGAGCTGGCCGACGAGATCAGCCGCCTGCAGGTCGAGGTCCTGTGCTGGTGCGGGCGCCCCGGGCGCCTGAACGCCCGGGTGGTCGGCGGCAGGATGGTCCGTACCGGCGAGCAGGTCGTCATCGGCGACACGGGCGCAGACCCGATCCGCTACCAGGTGCTGTGCCGTCGCCACCACCGCTCCGGCGAACTCGGCCTGCCCGGCTGACCCCTCGCGGGCGCGGGAAACGACCGCGCGGGGAAACAGCCGTGCGGGGAAACAGCCGTGCGGGGAAACAGCCGTGCGGGGAAACAGCTCGCGGGGGACGGCTGGCTGAGGGAACGGCTTGTTGGGGAAACGGCCGAGCGAGGGAACGGCCGGTTGAGGGAACAGGCGGGCGGAGGAACGGCCGGGCGGGGGACGTCCCCGCCCGGGTGATGTCCGGCTGATGTCCGGGCGGTGTTCAGACCGCGCAGTGGCCCTCGTCGTCGCAGGCGTCGCCGCCGTTCGCGGCGGCCTTGACGGCCCTGGCCGCGGGCGACTGGCCGGTGCGCTCGGCGACCTCTTCGAGGGCGGCGAGCAGGGTGTCCTCGGGCTGGGCGCCGGAGACGGCGAACTGGCCCTCGAAGAGGAAGAGCGGCACCGAGCTGACACCGATGGCGCGGGCCTGGGCCAGCTCCTCCTTCACCGCCGCCGTGCCGTCCTCCCCGTCCAGATCGGCCCGTACGCCGAGCTCGCGTGCCAGTCCGGCGAGGACCTCGCGGGAGCCGACGTCGAGGCCGTCGGTGAAGTGGGCGCGGAAGAGGGCGTAGAGCGCCTCCTCCCCCTTGCCCTGCTCCCCGGCGAGCCGGATGAGGCGGTGCGCGTCGAAGGTGTTGGCCTGGATCGAGTGATCGAAGTCCAGCACCAGCCCGTCCTCGGCGGCGACCCCGGTCACCCTCCCGAACATCTGGGCGGCCTGCTCGGCCCCGCCGAACTTCTCCGCGGCCCAGGTGAGCGTGAGCTCGCCGTTGGACTTCGCGTCCGGCGCGAGCTGGAACGGCCTGAACTCGACCTCCACCTCACCGCCCTTGGCCCGGTAGCGCTCCACGGCGCGGGCGAAGCGGGTGTGGCCGATGTAGCACCACGGACAGACAACGTCTGAGTAGATTTCAACCTTCACACCACGCTGCAACCGGCACGGGGACCCGCTGATTCCACCTGATTCCACGCGCTCGTCCCACCGTCCGGGGGCATGAGCACGTGACACCCCGGCGCGAGCCGCCCGACCGCCGGGAGCGACGTGCGTCGCCGGGCGCCCGAGGTCGGTACGGAGGCTGCCTTCCGGATCCGGGGCCGATCCCGGATCAATACGGCAGTGGCCTACCGGACGGGCTCCGCAGGTCCGGCACGTCCCGGGCGGGACGTCGCGCACGCCTGCGGATTCGTATCCGGCGCGTCCTCCGGGACTCCTGTCGTATGCGTGTACGGGCCTGGCCCGCCGATTCTCGTGGTGTGCCGCCGTCCGGGCGGCGCAGGTGATCCATGGCGTCTACGTCCCCCGTATCCTCTCCGCCCCTCGTCGAGGAGAGGCGTTCCTGTCGTGGCCGGTGGGCCGGGTCGCGGGGAGGTCGCCCCTCTCAGGCCGCGGTGCCGTCGAGACGCGCGGGGACGGACAGCTCGAACCAGCTGACCTTCCCCAGGAGCGTGCGTTCACTGCCCCAGCGGTCGGAAAGCACGTCGAGCAGGTACATCCCGCGCCCTCCCTCCTCGTCCTCGTCGATGTCGCGTACGCGGGGCAGGACGGGATTGGCGTCGTTCACCTCGCAGCGCAGCGTTTCCTCCCCGCAGGAGACGGCGAGCCGGATCGGTCCCCACGCGTGGCGCAGCGCGTTGGTGACGAGCTCGCTGACGAGCAGCCGGGCGGTCTCGCCCTGCTCGTCGATCCCCCACTCGGCCAGCTGCCCGCAGACCAGCCGCCGGGCCCTGGGCACCGAGGCCGCACTGGGCACGAGCTGCCAGGACGCCTTCCTGGCGTGGGGGCGGGGGAGCGAAACGGCGACCGCGCAGAGGGCGAGGGCGAACGTTCTCATGCCGCCCTCCCCCAGGGAGCGCGGTGGGCGGGAACGCAACGCCCGTCGGGCAGGAGTTCTCCAGTGTCGTCGAAGACCACCACACCGTTGCAGAGCAGCCCCCATCCCTGTTCGGGATGAGAGACCACGAGACGGGCCGCCTCGTGGTCGAGGGCGTCCGCGGACGGACAGGCGGGCATGTGCTGACACACGGTCCTACTCCGATCTTGATTGGCTGCGGAGGGGACCTCACGGAACCCCCGAGCGGGCGATCAACCTCACCGGTTCGCCTCCGGCCCGTCGCCGACGAGACCGGCTCCCCTTCCGAACGCGAGGGACCCGTCTCGCCTCCGCTGCCGGTCCTACGCGCGCACGCGCACACGTGCGGTCCTGTGTAGGGCTGTATGGCTCGGCTGTACGGCTTGACGCGGCGCGGCCGGTTCACGGCGAACGGTTCCGGTATTAACCGGAAACCCGTCGTCGGCGCCCGCGTTCACCCGTTCGATGACCCGCACGTGGCACAAAATCTTCTGCCACATCCCCGACACGAATACGGTGTTGATTTATCGCCATATATATGTTGATTCATCTGTGTTTACACCCGTGTGTGTTGAAGGTCGATAGAGCCAGCGCCTTGTCCTGGTAGAGCATTCTTTGCGGTACGGGTTCTCCCTCGGCCAGGTAAAGGCCGGGGAGGCCGAGGGGGCCCAGGTTGGCTTGGGGACCGAGGCATCGGCTCGGAGCGGGGATCTACGGGGTGTAGACGACGGACCAGGGGCGGGGCGTGGGCGCCGGGGATGCCAAGGGTGTTGTCCCCGGCGTCCCGGCTGTGACGTCCTGGGCGAGGATCCCGGCCGCCAGGGCGGCGAACCCGGCGGCGGCCGGGTGGGCCGGCCGCTCCGGCCAGGCGACGCAGATCCCTCGCCGCAGAGGAGTTCCGGCCAGCGGGCGCCAGACCAGCCGAGGCTCCCTGCGGGCCACCGCCTCCTGCTCGAACGCCACCCCGTGCCCCGCCAGCACGAGCCCGAGCAGGAACTCCGGGTTGCGGGCGTGCTGAAGGCGTACGGGCGAGAATCCCCCCGCGCGGCAGACGTCGAGCACGCGGTCGTACCAGGCCGGGGAGGTCTCGCGGGGGAAGACGACGAGGTCGTGCCCGGCGAGGTCGGCCAGCGCGATCTCCCAGGGCCGCGACCCCGGCCGCCGCGACTCCGTCCCTGACCGCGTCCCCGGCTCCGGCCCTGCCGGGACCGAGTCCGGCCGGGCCAGTACCAGGGGGGAGGTGCGTGGCAGCACCACGCCCAGCGGGATCTCCACGACGGGCCCGGACCGCAGACCGGGAACGTCGACGGGGTGGTGCACGAGGCCCGCGTCGAGCTGGGCGGAGGTCAGGCGGCGCAGCTGTTCCGGGGTGGTCAGCTCGTGGAGCTCCAGCCGCAGCCCCGGGGTCTCCTCGGCGACGTGCCGCAGCAGGGCGTGCAGCGTCACGGCCGGGATCTCCGGGGGCACCCCGACCCGGAGCGTCCCCAGCTCACCGTCACCGGCCTGGCGCATCGTCGCCCGCAGGCGCTCCTCACCGGCGAGGAACCGCCTGGCCTCCCCGACGAGGAGCCTGCCCGCCATCGTGAGCTCGACCTGCCGGCGCGAGCGGTCGAACAGCTCGGCACCGAGCTCACGTTCCAGCCGCTGGATCGACTGGCTGAGCGGCGGCTGCGCGATGCCCAGTACTTCAGCGGCGCGGCCGAAGTGCAGCTCTTCGGCGACGACGATGAAATGCCGCAGATGCCGGGAAAGGTCCACGGCGTCACGATAAGCGATCGCCCACGGCCACGCGGCACGCCAAGGCCCTACAGACCTGCGGCCCTGCGGCCCTGCGGACTCGGGGACTCGCGGCCCCGTGGACTCGCGGCCCCGTGGACTCGCGGCCCTGCGGATTCGGGGACCTGTGGACTCGGGGACCTGCGGACCCACGGATCCACGGCGGGTCGCGATCGGGCGGCGGGCCTGCGGCGCGTCACGGCCTCGCAGCCCCAAAGCCCCACAGCCCCGAGGACCCACGGCCCCGGGGACCCACGGCCCCGGCGACCTGTGGACCTGTGGCGCTTCGCGGTCGGGTGATGGGCCTGGATAGCGTTGCGGGCATGTCGGCAGAGGAACGGATAGCGAAAATCTTCACGGCCGCCGGGGTGGAGGGGCGCCTGCACGCGCTGGACGTCACCGGAGGCCGCGAGATCGCCGTACGCGCCGACGAGCAGGTCGTGATCGCCTCGATCTTCAAGGTGCTCCTGGTCCTGGAGTTCGCCCGCCAGGCGGCGGCCGGACAGCTCGACCCGGCCGAGCGCGTTCTCGTGACGGCGCGGGACAGGCTCGGCGGATGGGGGACCGCCGGATGCGCGGACGACGTGGAGATGTCGCTGCGCGATCTCGCCCACTTCGCCATGCAGGTCAGCGACAACACCGCCGCCGACCTGCTGATGCGGAGGGTCGGCCTGGACACCGTGCGGATGCTCGCGGCGGAGCTGGGACTGGCGCGCACGCGCGTGATCGGCGGGCCCAGGCAGGTGCTGGAGTCGATGCTCGCGGACGTGGGGGCGCGCGACGACGCCGAGTTCGCGCGGATCTTCCCGGCGCTGCCCCCCGAGCGGGTACGGGCGCTGCGGGTCCTCGATCCCGATCACACGACCTCCAGCACGGCACGCGACATGACCCGGATGCTCGGGCTGGTCTGGCGGGACGAGGCCGGGCCACCGGAGGCGTGCGCGGCCGTCCGCGACTACATGACACGGCAGATCTTCTGGACGCGGATCGCCTCGGGCTTCCCGCCGGGGACGCGGGTGGCCGCCAAGACGGGGACGCTGCCCGGCCTGCACATGGAGGCCGGGGTCGTCGAGTACCCCTCCGGCGAGAGCTACGCGGTGGCGGTCTTCGCCCGGACCGGTGAGCTGCCCACCCGGCGCGTCGACGTCGACCTGGCGATCGGCCAGGCTGCGCGAACCGCCGTCGACGCGCTGCGGGGCGAGTGAGCCCCGCCCCTCTCCCCCTGGAACCCGACCAGGTCACACGGGTCCGGCCGTCGACGCGCCACGGGCCGGACGAGTCCTCCTTCCCCACTCGCGGGGTGAGTTCCGCCTCCCCGAACGCCGACTGAGACCCCGCCTCACCTGCTCTGATACGTGTTCGCCTATGGGAGACGACGGTCACGGATCTTGGACGTGGGCGGTCCGGTGGTGGTTGGGTCCTCAGCGGGCCGCACACGGCCGGCGGTAGTCACCCGGACAGCCCAGGTGACGGCCGCGCGTTCGTCCGCACCGAGGATCCATACCGAGGGCCCGTAGCAAGGGCCTGCCGAGGGTCCGTACCAAGGGGGAGAGATGTCCCGATTCGATCGAAGAGGTTTCCTGCGCACCGCGACGGCGGGGGCGGCGCTGGCGGGGGCCGCGCTGACACCGGCGGCCGGAGACCTCCTGTCCCCGTCCCCCACCGGGGCGGCGACGGCGCGGCCGGGCGGGCGGAAGAACGCCGCGACGTTCCGCTGGCTCGGCACGTCGGGCTGGCGCGTGGACGTGGGGTCGTCGACGTTCCTCGTCGACCCGTACGTGACGCGGTTCGACACCGGCCTGGCGGCGGGCGCCTTCGATCCCGCGACCCCGCTCAAGGTCGACGCCGAGGCGGTCGGCAAGCACACGGGAACGCCGAAGGTGGTGCTGGTGACGCACGCGCACTGGGACCACTTCAACGACGTCCCGCACATCGCGACGTCGACCGGGGCACGGGTGGTCGGCACCGCCACCACGTGCAACCTGGCGCTGGCGTTCGACGTGAGGAGCAACCTGCTCAGCCCGGTGAAGGGCGGGGAGGTCCTGGACTTCGGTGAGTACGTCGTCGAGGTGGTGGCGTCGCTGCACAGCCGCAACGCCGACTACTCCATGCTCTTCCCCGGCGTCCGGACGACCAGGCCGGAACGCAGGCCGGAGACCATCTCCGAGCTGCCCGAGGGCGACACCCTGGCGTTCCAGGTGACGGTCAAGGGCGGCCCGTCGGTTTTCCTCATGGGCGGCAGTGACTTCGTCGAGCGCAACCTCACCGGTCTCGCCCCGGACGTCGCGATGATCCCCACCACCTCCTCGTCGTCCACGTACGACTACGTGCCGCGCCTCCTGCGGGCCCTGGACATGCCCCGCGTGGTCGTACCGGTGCACTGGGACAACTTCGAGGTGGCGCTGGCGAACCCGCCGCAGGCGGACGAGAAGTCGAGGAGGAGCCTCGCCGAATTCGTCGCGACGGTGCGCAAGGTCAGCCCCGGGACGAAGGTCGTGATCCCGGACTATCTGACACCGCACACCTTCGACTGACGCCCGCCCCCACGGCCCTTGGTTACGCCCCCCGGTCACGGTCCTCGCTCACAGGTCCGTGCTCACGGTTCGCGTCAGCGGTCCGTGTCGGCGGTCCGTGTCAGGGAACGGAGGCGATCTCCTCAAGGCGGGCGGCCAGTTGCTCGGGCTCGCCGTCGATCAGGGCGGACACCCCGCGCCACCAGGCGAACCACTCGCCGCTGCGCCACATCCAGTCGATCCGCTCGATGGAGGCGACGACGTCGCCCTTGACGCGCCACGCCTCACCGGCCTGCTCGGCGGAGGCGCCGTGGCGCAACGCCCAGGCGTGCAGGGTCGCGGCGGCCTCGGCGTCGACCGGTTGCTCGTACGGGTCGGGGTGCTCGTCCAGCCGGTGGGGGCCGAGCCCGGCGGCGACGCCCCAGCTCCACTGGGCCTCGGCGGGGCGGGAGTAGCGCAGGGAGTCGAAGTCGAGGTTGGAGCCGAGCCCCTCGTCGGAACGGCGCAGGACCACCGCGTCGAGACGGCCGCCCGCGTCGAAGGAGACCACGATCCGCTGGCCGGGGTGCGCGTCCTTGGGCAGCTCGACCCGGTCCTCGGCCTGCCAGGAGTTGAGGTCGGTGACCGCGGCCGGGCGGCCCCAGGTCTCGTCGGCCGCGTCGTCGGCGATCCAGGCGGCGAGCATCTCCAGGACGGTCAGGTCGGTCCACGGTTCGATCGCCGTGGCGGTCTGGAGCACCTCCTCGGGCGCGGGCAGCTTGTCACCGCGCTCCTGCCGCCACCACTCCCTCCCGAGCTCGCGGGTGCCGACCAGCAGACCGGCCAGCGCGGCGAGCTCGGTGGACCTGCGGGTGAGGGGGGCGCCGCGCGCGAGCTCGACGGAACGCGCGACGCGGTCGGCGCCCAGGGCGGCCTCCGCCTCGCCCAGCAGCAGGGCGACGTCCGGCCGCTCCTCGCCCAGCAGCTCGCGGATCAGTCGTCTGGCCTCGGTCCTCGCGTCCTCCGCACGTGCATCACGCATACCGACACGGTACGCCGGGAGATCCTTAGGCGCGAGCGTCACCGGGCGGTACGGCCGTGCCGTCGTCCCGTGGCGACTCGGCGAGATGCGCCGCCCTTCCCACCATGTAGGCGGCCACCGCCGCCGTCACCACCTGGTAGACGGCGACGAGCAGTAGGGTCCCCGCGACCGTCCAGCGGGGGTGGCGCAGCCACATGGCGAGCAGGACGAGGTGGAGGCCGAGCACCTGGGGCTTGGTCGCCGCGTGCATGCGGGCGAGGGTGCCGGGAAACCGGACCAGCCCCACCCCCGCCGCGAACGCCAGCCCCGCCCCCAGCAGCAGGCACGCGCCCGCGGCCACGTCCAGCCCGGTCACCGGACGCGCCTCACGCGCGGCTCCCGGTCCGCGGGACCGCGACGCGTGGGGTGACGGTCCTCCGAGGCCGGTCTCCCGGAACGGTCCCCCCACCGGGGCCGCCGTACGGAACGGCCCGCACGCGACCCGGCCCGCGCGGTCAACGGGCACGTCCCGCGAAGAACCTCACCAGCGAGACCGAGCCGACGAACCCCAGCAGGGACAGCACCAGCAGCACGGGCAGCGCCGAGTACTCCCGGTACGTCGCCGCCTCCGCCCCGACCGCGCACATGACGACGGCGGTGAGCACGTCCAGAGCGACGGCCCGGTCCAGCATCGTAGGGCCGCGGACCAGGCGGTAGAGCGTCATCACCGCAGCGGCGGCGAGCAGCGCCAGCACGGTCAGGTACGTCACCGTCACCGCTCCTCCCCCTCCCAGACCACCGTCACAGTCCCCACACCCCCTCAAATGCCCTTGTCACAGCGCCTCCCCCTCCCAGACCACCGTCAACGTCATCACGCCCCCTCGCGTGAGGTCGCGCCCATCGCGTCCCTTCACAGGTCACCGTCATTCCCCTGCCCCCCGTTCCTTCCGGCACGGCGCCCGATACGGCGTCGCCACCGCACCCCACCCCGTACGGCACCGTCATCGCAGCTCCTCCTGGTCGGCGCGGGTGCCGAAGGCGGCCACGATGCGGCTCTCCAGCCGTGTCACGTCCTCGCGGGTGACCCGGGTGACGGCCTGTGCGTCGCCCGGGACGCCGAGTACGTGGAGCACCAGCAGCCTCCGCCGGACGTTCGCCTCAAGCACCAGGCTTCCCGGCAGCGCCGACAGCGCCACCGTCATCAGCACGGCCACCGTCTCCGACGAGGAGCGCAGCCCGACCTCGACGATCTGGACCGGGGGCGGCGCCCCCGGGCGCAGCGCCCAGAAGGCGACCCGGAAGCTGGAGACCACCAGATCCCCGGCGAAGCGGACGACGAACAGCAGGATCCCGACGGGGTGGAGCCGGATGCCGGAATCCTGGACCGGCAGCGGCAGCAGCCACACGACGACCAGCCCGGCCAGCAGGCCGCCGAGCACGTTGCCCACGCTGAGGTCTCCCCAGAGCAGCAGCCAGACCACCGTCAGCCAGGCCACCAGCGGCAGGGGTACGGGCCTGCCCAGCACCCGGGGCACCGGGATCACCGGGCCCGGCCCCCTCACCGCTCACCGCCGAGCACCGCGGAGACGTACGGCTCGCGGGCCAGCAGTTCGCCCGCGGCCCGTTCGGCCAGGGCGGACAGCGGCCCGGCCAGCACGGTGTACGACAGGGCCAGCACCACCAGCGCCGCCGTGGCGGCGAGCATCGGCGCCGGCATGGCGACCGCGGTGACGACGGCCCCGCCGGTGATCCTCCCGGTGCCCCCCACCCCTCCCGTACTCACCTCGTCGTCCCCGCTCCTCACCCGCGCGACTCCCCCCTCCGCGGCCGTTTCCGGGGAAGGCGAGGCCGGTGCCCCCCAGAAGGCCCTGCTCCAGGTCGTGGCCACCGCGTACAGGGTGAGCAGGCTGGTCAGCAGCCCTCCCGCGACCAGAGTGAGGGCCATCGGACGGCCGTCCGCGACCCCCGCCTGGATCAGCCCGAGCTTGCCCAGGAAACCGGACATCGGCGGTATCCCCGCCAGGTTCATCGCGGGCACGAAGAAGAGCACCGCGATCGCGGGGGCGGCCCCCGCGAGGCCGCCGAGCCGGTTCAGGGAGGTGGTGCCGGTACGGCGCTCGATCATGCCGGTCACCAGGAACAGGCTCGTCTGCACGGTGATGTGGTGGGCGACGTAGAAGACGGCCCCCGCCATGCCCGCGACGGTGAACAGCGCGACCCCGAACACCATGTAGCCGATGTGGCTGACCAGGGTGAAGGAGAGCATGCGCTTGATGTCGGTCTGCGCCACCGCCCCGAACACCCCGATCAGCATGGTCAGCAGCGCCGCCCACATCAGCAGGCCGCTCACCGGGCCGCCGGGGAACAGCAGCGCCTCCAGCCGGATGATCGAGTAGATGCCGACCTTGGTGAGCAGCCCCGCGAAGAGCGCCGTCGCGGGGGCGGGCGCGGTCGGGTACGAGTCGGGCAGCCACGCCGACATCGGGAAGATCGCGGCCTTGACCACGAAGACCAGCAGCAGCGTCAGCTCGACCAGCAGCCTGATGTGCTGGGGCAGCACCGAGAACCGCTCGGCCAGCTGCGCCATCGACACGGTGCCGGTCGCGGCGTAGGCGACCGCGATCGCGACGAGGAACAGCAGCGACGACGCCAGTCCCACCACAGTGTAGGTGGCGCCCGCCCGGATGCGGGCCTCGGTCCCGCCGAAGGTCAGCAGCACGTACGAGCCGCCGAGCAGCATCTCGAACCCGACGAAGAGGTTGAACAGGTCGCCGGAGAGGAAGGCGTCCGACACCCCGGCGACCATGATCAGATAAGCCGGATGGAAGATCGACAGCGGCGCCCTGTGCTCCTGGTCGGCACGGGACTGGGCCAGCGAGTAGACCATCACGCAGAGCGTCACCGCGGAGGAGACCGCCAGCATCAGCGTGGAGAGCCTGTCGGCGACGAGGGCGATGCCGATCGGCGCGCCCCAGCCTCCGGCGTGGGCCACCAGCGGTCCCTCCCGGTCGGCGGCGGGCAGCAGGAGCAGCGACACGAGCAGTACCACCGCGAGCGTGCCCACGCTGATGAGCGCCTGGAGCCGCACCAGCCTCCGGCCGATGGCCAGCTTGAGCCCGGCGGCCAGCAGCGGCAGCACCACGGGCACCGGAATCAGCGCCTCCACCGTCACCCCCTCCCCCGGCCGCCCACGACCTGCCCGCCCCTCGAAACCTGCAGGCCCCCCGCAAACCCCGCGAACCCCGAAACCTGCGCGAACCTCGCGAACACCCCGCTCCCCGAAACCTGCGCGCTCCTCACGAACCGGCCGCCCCCCGAAGCCTGCCCACCTCTCGCGAACCCCCCGCTCCCCGGAACCCGCGCGCCCTTCGCGAACCGCCCACCCCTCGAAACCCGCGCACCTTTCAAGAACCGCACGCCCCCCGGAACCTCGCCTTTTCCCACGGTCGTCCCTCCCCCCGGCCCCTCACAGCCCCGCACGGACCCCCCTCCCGCACCCGCTCCGCGCGGGACGCGATCCCGCACCCGCATCAGTCCTCCCCCTCCAGGTCGGTGTCGCCCTGCGCCCTCGCCTGCCGGGCCCGGTCGGCGCGGATCGCGGCGCGCATCTGCCGGAGGGCGTCGCGGCGGCGGGCGTGCAGCCGCCCGCGGATCTCGCGCTCCCGCGCGGCCTGCTCTCGCTCCCTGCGGGCGAACTCGGCGCGTATCTCCCGTACGCGCTCCCGCCGCTCCTCCTTGGAGACCTCCTCCGCGCGCCGTGCCTCGGCGAACCGCTCGGCGAGCTGTTCGGCGGACAGTCCCTCGTCCTTGTGCTCCTGCAGCCAGCGGCCCAGGTCGACGTTGACGTCGAGGATCCGCCGCTCCAGTTCGGCGGCCTCCCGGCGCTCCCGCTCGTGGCGGGCCTCCTGCAGGCGGGCGAGCTCGGCGCGCTGCTCCCCGACCAGCCGCCGGTACGCCTCCCGGCGTTCGAGCACGTCCTGGCCGAGCTCGCCGCGCCTGGCCCGCAGCCGCACCCAGCGGTCCTCGGTGTCGTCCTGCACCTCGTCGGCCCCGGTGAGCTGCCAGGAACGGTGGACCATGGCGAGCAGGAAGGCGGTGACGCCCAGTGTGATGACGATGGCGGTGAGCACCATGGCCTGCGGCAGCGGGTCGGCCATCCGCTCCGGGTCGGCCGTGCCCAGGATCGGCGGCCTTCCCGGCGGCCCGCCCGCGGTGAGGATCAGCAGGTTCACCCCGTTGCCGAGCAGGATGACCCCGGCGAGCAACCGGACCAGGCTCCTCTCCAGCAGCAGCGTGACCCCGGTGGCCACGAGCGTGCCGGCCACCAGCAGGGGCAGCAGCGGGGCGGTCACCGGTCCTCCCCCTCGTCGATCCGCCGGTCCAGCTCGGCGCCCAGGCCGCGCAGGACGTCCTGCACCATGCCGACCACCGTGACGTAGACCCCGACGTCGAACAGCAGCACGGTCGACAGGTGCAGGTCCCCGACCAGCGGGAGGCGCGGGCCGAAGGCGAGCATGTCCAGCGGCCCGGCACCGGCCAGCAGCCCCCAGAACGCGGTGACCGTGCACAGCAGCAACCCCAGGCCGATCAGCACCCCGGCGGTGACCGGCGCCGCGGCGGCCAGCTCGTACCGGCCTCCGGCGAGATAGCGCATGACCAGCGCGAGACCGGCGACCATGCCCCCGGCGAACCCCCCGCCCACCGCGCCGTGCCCGGTGAACAGCAGGAAGACCGAGACCACCATCACCGTGTGGAAGGTCAGCCGGGCCACGAGCTCGAAGACGACCGCCCGCTGCCCGGGGGGCAGGGTGGCCGCGAGCCAGTACGTCCGGGAGTCGTCGCGGGTCCCGCCCCGGGGGACCCGCAGCGCGTACGACCGGCTGCGCAGGAAGACCAGGCCGGTCATGCCGAGGGTGAGGACGACGAGCACGGAGGTCTCCCCCATGGTGTCCCAGGCCCTGATGTCGACCAGGATCGCGCTGACGACGTTGGCGGCCCCGGCCTCCCTCGCGGCCGGGGCCATCAGCGTGCCGACCGGCGTCGCCTGCCGCGCGTTCATCGCGAGCACCCCCGCCCCGGCCGCCACCGCGCCGCTCACGACACCGAGGACGAGCCGCGCGCCGAACGGCACCCGGGGCCGGTCCTCCCGGGGACCGAGGGGAAGCCTGCGCAGCACCAGCACGAACACGACCATGCTCAGCGTCTCGACCAGGAACTGGGTCAGGGCCAGGTCGGGAGAGCCGTGCACGAGGAACAGCAGCGCCGTGCCGTACCCGGTCAGACCCGCCACCAGCACCAGCACGACGTGCGAGCGCACCCTGAGCGCGACGGCGGCCGTGGCCATCAGGAGCACGCCGATGACGGGCTGCTCGACGCGTTCCCAGAGCACCACGTCCGGGCGGAGGCCGGGCGGGGGCCCGTACAGCAGCGAGAAGGCCGCGACCCCCGCCAGGGACACGAACGCGATCATGAGGTAGTCGGGCAGCGAGCCGCGCTGGACGACGCCGGTGAGCTGCAGGGAGAAACGGCCCAGCCCGCGTACCAGCGCCCAGTAGACCCGGCCGGAGTCGGCCACGTGCAGCGCCGTCCCCGCCCGTGCCAGCGGTTCCCCGACCCAGAAGAGCAGCGCGCCCCCCGCCAGCGCGACGGCCGACAGCAGCAGCGGCACCGGTGCGCCGCTCCACAGCGCGAGGTGGGTGCCGTGGCCGGGACCGGGGAAGGTGCCGGTGTAGCCCTCCATCGCCGCGCCGTACCGCCCGGCGAGCGGGGCCGCGGCGAGCCCGAACGCCGACAGCAGCGCGGGCGGCAGGAACGTCGCGGCGCCGGTACGGCGCACCGGCACCGGCTCCGGCATCGACACCCTCTCCAGCACCGACACCGGCTCCGGCACCGGCACCCTCTCCAGCCCCGGCCCCGGCTCCTTTCCGAGCTTGTCGCCGAAGGCGCCCCACAGGAAACGCGCGCTGTACGCGGCGGTGAGCGCGGAGCCGAGGACGACGCCCGCGAGGACCACCGTGTCGGCGGGCCGCCCGGTCAGCAGCGACTCGAAGGCGGCCTCCTTGCCGGCGAACCCCAGGAACGGCGGGAGGCCCGCCATCGAGGCGGCGGCCCCGGCGGCGGTCGCGCACAACCACGGCGCCGAGCGCCGCAGGCCGCTCAGCTCGCGCAGGTCGCGGGTCCCGGTGGAGCGGTCGACGACGCCGACGACCAGGAAGAGCGACGCCTTGAACAGCGCGTGCGCGAGCAGCATCCCGGCCCCGGCGAGCGCGGTGTCGCGGGTGGCCGCGCCGAACAGCACGGTCAGGAACCCCAGCTGGCTCACCGTGCCGTAGGCGAGCAGCCTCTTGAGGTCGTGCTCGCGCAGTGCCCGCCAGGCGCCGAGCAGCATGGTGAGCAGGCCGAGGGGTACGGCCGTCCAGCGCCACGCGGCGAGGTCCCCGAAGGCCGGGCCCAGGCGGGCGAGCAGGTAGACGCCCGCCTTCACCATCGCCGCGGCGTGCAGGTAGGCCGAGACCGGCGTCGGCGCGGCCATCGCGGCGGGCAGCCACATGCTGAACGGGAAGATCGCCGACTTCGACAGCGCGCCGGCCAGGACCAGCGCCACCGCCACCGGGACCAGGCCCCCGGACGGCGGGTCAGCGACGATCCGCGAGACACGGTACGTCCCGGCGGCCTCGCCGAGCACGACCATGCCGCCCAGCATCGCCAGCCCGCCGAAGGCGGTGACGGTCAGCGCCTGCATCGCGGCCCTGCGGCCGGTCCTGCTCGCGGGATCGTGGCCGATCAGCAGGTAGGAGAAGACCGTGGTCAGCTCCCAGAACACGTACAGCAGCAGGAGGTCGTCGGCGACCACCAGGCCGAGCATCGCCCCGGCGAAGGCCACGAGCACCCCGGCGAACCGGCCGAGCCCCTCGGCGGTGGCGGCGAAGTAGCGCGAGCAGTACAGCACGACCAGCGCGCCCACACCGGTGACCAGCGCCATCATGAGCACGGCCGGCGCGTCGGCGCGGAAGGACAGCCCCAGGCCGAGGGCGGGCGCCCAGTCGTGGTGCGACTCGACGGGGACACCGGCCAGGGCGATCCGGACCGTGTAGGCGAACCCGCAGGCGGGCGGTACGGCGAGCACGAAGAACGCGTCCCGGCCGAAGCGGCGCACCAGAGCCGGGGCGAGCACCGCCGCCACGGCGTGCAGGATCAGCAGCGGCTCCATGTCCCCCCGGGCACCCGTCGTGGCCGACGTATCCCAAAATGCCGGGAGGCACACTTTTCACCGGTCAAGCACGCGGGCCGCTTGACCCGAACACCGCCGGTTCTTCACCGAGGCGTGATCAGCCCCCCGAACCGGCGGTCACGGCCACCGCTCCCCACCTCGAACCCGCCACAGGCCCGTCACGGTCCCATCACTGGCCCGCCACGGAACGCGGTCGGCGCCCCCTGCCGAATTCCCACCGTCCCTGCCGGAGAGCACCGCACTGTTCAGAGAGCATCTTCCTGTCAGAGAGCACCGTCCCTGCCGGAGAGCACTGTCTCGTCAGAGAGCCCCGTCCCGTCGGAGAGCACCGTCCCTGCCGGAGAGCGCCGTCTCGTTGGAGAGCGCCGCCCCGTCGGAGAGCACCGTCCCGCCGGGAAGCGCGGTCAGTGCCTCCCGCCCCTGCCGGTACGGCCGAGCAGCCAGCCGATCACCGCGCTGCCGAGCGCGACGCCCGCGCCCATCCCGAACGCGGCGAGCAGCGACCAGGCGGGGACCCCGGACCTGGGCCGCCCGGCCGGGCGCTCGAAGACGTGCGCGGACCCGGCCTGGGCGGAACCGGCCTGACCGGCCGCGACCGGAGCTCCCGCCGAGGCGACCACGGCGGAAGTGGCAGCGGGCACGGGCACCGGAACCGGAGAAACGGGAGAAACCGAAGAAACGGGGACCTCCCCGGAGGCGAGGTGGCTCTCCACGGCGGAGAAGAACTCCCCCGCGGTCTTCCTCGCGACCGAGCCCAGCATGCGCTGGCCGACCCCGCCGATCATGCCGCCGATCACGGCCTCGGCGTCGTAGTCGATCCGGGTGCCGCCCTCGACCTCGCTGAGGCGGATCTCCACGGTGGCGTCCACGGTGCCGGGGGCGCCCTGGCCTCGCGCTCTGAGCACGAACCGTTCCGGCGCCTCGGGCTCCGACAGGGCGACCTCGCCCTGGTAGACGCCCTTGATGGAGGCCACCCCGGCGGTGACGGTCATCCGGTAGGTGTCCGGCCCCGTCTCCTCCAGGCGCTCGCACCCGGGGATCGTGCGTACGAGCACGGCCGGGTTCTGGAGCGCTGACCACACACGATCTCTGTCGATGCCGAGCACGGCACTGCCTGCGAGCTTCACACCAAGCACCCTAGGCAATCGCCGGGCGGACGGATAACAGCAACATCTGCCCGCCGCCCGGACCCACCCTTGTCAGTGCTGCCCCGGCACCTCGCACCGGACCGGTCCGGCGCAAGAGCCCCGGCGCGAGAGACCGGCCCGGCGCAAGAGACACGGCCCGGCGTGAGGAACCGGCCCGGCGCGAGAGACCCGGCGCGAGAGACCGGCACGGATCAGCCGGCCACGGCGCTTCCGGACCGCAGCGGCGCGCCCACGTCGTGCAGGTGACGCAACGCCTGCGCGTACGAGCTGACGACCCCGGACTCCAGGTAGTCGACCCCGATCTCCTCGCAGTACGCCCGGACGATCGGCTGGGCGCGGCGCAGGTTGGGCATCGGCATGCTCGGGAAGAGGTGGTGCTCGATCTGGTAGTTGAGCCCGCCGAGCACGACGTCCAGGAACACCCCGCCGCGCACGTTGCGCGAGGTCAGCACCTGGCGCCGGAGGAAGTCGAGCTTGTCCTCGCCCCTGAGCATCGGCATGCCCTTGTGGTTGGGGGCGAAGGTGCAGCCCAGGTAGACGCCGAAGATCGCCTGGTGCACGAGGAGGAAGACCACGGCCTTGCCCGGCGACAGCACCGCGAACAGCGCGCCCACGTACAGGACGGCGTGCACGACCAGCAGCGACGCCTCCACGGCCCGGTTCTTCATCGTCGGGCGCATCAGGGCCCGGACGCTGGACACGTGGAGGTTGAACCCCTCGAACGTGAGCAGCGGGAAGAACAGGAACGCCTGCCAGCGGCCCACGAACCTGGGCAGCCCCTTGCTCTCCGCGGCCTGCTCGCGCGACCAGAGCAGGAAGTCGGGGTTGACGTCGGGGTCGTGGTCCTCGTGGTTGGGATTGGCGTGGTGGCGGGTGTGCTTGTCCATCCACCAGCCGTAGCTCATCCCGATGGCGACGTTTCCGGCCACCAGCCCGGCGATCTCGCTGGAGCGGCGGGAGCGGAAGACCTGGCGATGGGCCAGGTCGTGGGCGACCAGCCCGATCTGGGCGAACACCACCGCGAGGAAGACCGCCACCAGCAGCTGGTACCACGAGTCGCCGAGGGCGAAGAAGGCGGCCCAGCCACCGACGAAGGCCGCCGCGACCAGGCCGAGCCGCGCGGCGTAGTAGCCGGGGCGCCGGTCGAGCAGCCCCGCCTGGGCGATCCGGCGCGACAGGCGGGCGAAATCACTGCCCCGCTGCCCGTCTCCCTGAACGGTGTTTTCTGGGACGGCGGAGCGATCCGCGTCATCGATCGCGGTGGAGTTGGTCACGGTTCTCCTCAGATGGGCCGGATCACTCGACATGATCTCGTCAGCCGGTAGCGCCACAGATCGACGTCAACCAAGCAAGCCGACCATCCCAGGATTCCGTGACCGCCGTAATCCCAAACCCCCGCTCACACCCCAGCTTGTAGTAGTGCTGGCCCTACCCCTGCAGACACCACGATTCCTGGACGATCACGAGATAGCCGCTGGAGCCGGCCTCCAGCCCCCTTCCAGGCCCGCTATGTCGGGGTCCCGGCTGCTGGCAGGATGGTCGCCCATGGCATCGGGGACATATTGGACGATCAGGACGGCGGCGGCGACGGCTCTGGCGGTGAGCGCCGGGTGTGCCACAAGCCTCGACAGCGGAACCGGTGACGGCGCCACCCCCGCGCCGGGCGCCTCCCGGGCGTCGAAGGCCCCCTCCGGCGCGGGCGACCGGGCGGCGGGACCGTCCGGGCCTCCCGGGGCGACGCCCAGGCCGGGCGAGGTGGGCAGGTTCCCCCGGCCCGGCGACGGCCTGCCTCCGGTGATCAGTTCCATTCCCACCGAACGGAAGGTTGTCTTCCTCACCATCGACGACGGCTGGGAGCAGGACCCCGGCTTCGTGGCCCAGGTCCGCGACCGGCGGATCCCGGTGGCGGCCTTCGTCACCCGCGACGCCGTGGAGGCCAGGGGCACGGCCGACCCGACCGCCCAGGGCGGCAGGTTCCTGGGCGCGGGCAAGTGGAGGTACGTGCGCGACCTGCGCGACGCGGGGGCGACGATCGAGAACCACACGCTCACCCACCCCAACCTGCCGATGCTCGGCTACGAGGGGCAGAAGACCGAGATCTGCGGCGTCTCCAGGCTGATCCGCAGGCACACCGGCACCGCGCCCACCCTGTTCCGCCCGCCGTTCGGCAACCACAACACCCTGACCCGCAGGGCCGCCAAGGCCTGCGGCATCGACGCGCTCCTGCTCTGGACCGCGACCGTGCAGCCGGGCGGGAAGATCGCCTACCAGGTGCCCGACAAGAAGCTCCGCCCCGGCGACATCCTGCTGCTGCACTTCCGCCCGAACCTCGCCCGCGACTTCAGGATCCTCGTCGCGAAGATCAAGCGCCGGGGGTTCGAGATCGGCAACCTCGACGCGTACCTGAAGGCGGCGGCCCGCTGACGCGATGACCGGCCCGTCCGGTTCTCGCGCGTTTTCGTGGATCTCCCTGGCGGCCGGCGCGATACCGGGCCATTCTGTGGCGAAGCCCCGGCACGGAAGGCGCTGGAGATTGACGGACAACGAGCGGGAAAAGGTCTTCACGGAGGTTCTGGCCGGCGTTCTGGACGAGCCGGAGCTGACCGCGAGCACGAACGACGCCGACGTGCCGTCGGCCGGCGAACTGCGTGAGGCCGCGATGGACGAGCGGGCGTCCATCCTGGGGCAGGTCAGGAGCGCGGAGGAGGAGTACCGCCGGGCCATCGCCGCGGAGGAGGACCACCCCGGGGCCACCACCCGGGAGCGGGCCGGGCGGGGCACCCCGCGCCTGACCTGGATCCTGCACCGCGTCGCGTGGGGAGCGGCCGTGCTCGTCACACTGGCGACGTGCGTTCTGGGCGGCTGGAGCGCCGAGCTCACGACGGCCCTCACCGAACGCCGCCCCCTTTCCCTGAGCTCCGTCGTGAGCACCGGGTTCGTCCTCGTCCTGGGACTCGTCGTCCTCGGCGCGTTCGTGGCCTTCGTCACCCGATCGCTGTTCTGGCTCCTGTCACCCGCCGTACGCGTGGGGAACCCGTCGGCCGAGGAGCGGCGCACGACGGTGACGGTGACGGTGACGGGCTGGACCCTGGCGGTGATCGTGGCCCTGGACCTCGCTTTCTCCTCCCAGGCACTCGCCTGGCAGCTCACCTACCAGCGTCTGCAGGGGCCGGGTGACTCCTACGGCTGGGCGGGGTGGGTGTTCCTCGGTGTCCTGGCCGTCTACGCCGCGGCACTCCTGGCGTTGAGGAGGGAGCGGTTCCCCCGGTTCGTGGAGCTCGTGCCCGGGTACGCCGTTCCCGGCGGGGACAGGGAGCAGGCCGCCCGGCTGGAGAGCGCGTGGCGGGAGGCGCTCCACGAGAGCCTGCTGGGCTTCATGCGCGCGCAGATCAGCACCCGGATCGGCACGCGGGTCGCGCGCCGGTACGCCACGACGCTCGACATCGGAACCGCTCCGGGCCTGCGCCGGATACGGGCGCTGGACTACCACGTGCCGACCTCCGCGGAAACCAGGCTGATCATGATCAGCGACGGAATGGACGGCGGGAGCATCGCGCTGTCCGGACCACGCGGGGTGGGCAAGACCGAGCTGCTGAGGACGTTCTGCGCGGAGGGCGACGGAGCCGCCCGGGGCGCGGCGACCAAGCTGAGTGTCGAGGTGACGGCGCCGGTCCTCTACGACCGGCGCGAGTTCATGCTGCACCTGTTCGCCAAACTCTGCGTGCGCGTGATGGACGCCGGCCTCAAGGCGTCGAACGAGGCCGCGAGGAACCTGCGGCAGATCCGCTACCTGCAGACGCGGTCGGCCGAGGCGACCGCGAACGCGGGCTGGGGCGGCTGGGGGCTGTCGGTCAAGCGCGGGACGGGTCACTCGCGCCAGCCGCTCACCTACCCGGAGATCGTCCAGGCGCTGACGGACTTCCTCGAACTGGTGGCGAAGGAGCTCGACGGCGCCAGGCCCGGACGCCGCCTGGTGGTCGGCATCGACGAACTCGACCGGATCGTGCCCGCGACCGGCGCGCGCGACTTCCTCAACGAGCTCAAGGCCGTCTTCGACGTGCCGCACTGCCTGTTCGTGCTGTCGGTCTCCGACGAGGCGCTCAGGGAGGCGGATCTCGCGCCGGCGGGCCGGCGCGACGCCTTCGACAGCGCCATCGACGAGGTCGTCCGGGTCGAGCCGCTGGACCACCCCACCGCCGTGAAACTGCTCGACACCAGGGTCATCGGCCTGCCCGCGCCGTTCTCGGCGCTGTTCTACTGCCTGTCCGGCGGCATCCCGCGCGATCTGCTCCGTACGGCGCGGGCGGCGGTCGCGCTCGTCACGCCGGACCGGCCTCTTTCGCTGGCCGAGATAACCGCGGCCCTGATCGACCGCGAACTGGCCCGGATCGCCGGCAGCGCCGGCACCGGCGCGGAGGCGCCGGAAGAGCTCCTCCGGTTGTTCCACGCGGACCTGGTCCACGCGCACGGCGGGCTGAGCGAGCTCGGCGACCGCGTCACCCGGCACGCCGCCGTGACCGCGGACGGCGCGAGGCTGGGGACGACGCTCGCCAACCGCGCCTACCACATGGACACCCTGTCGAGGATCTTCTCGGCGGACCTGTCCAGGGAGATGGTCGTCGAGGCGTCCGACCCCGGGTTCCCCGGCTCCTTCTCGGCCCTGGCCCGGGCACAGCGCGAGATCGGCGCGACCGGCACGCTGACCAGATCGACCCTGCAGCAGATCAGGCAGGCGTGGGCCCTCCCGCCGCTCCCGCCGATTCCGCCGCTTCCACCGTTCCCGCCTCTGCCGCCCGCCGCACCGGCGCGGTGAACCGCTGCCCGCCCGTCGTACCGGCGCGGTGAACCACCGCCCGCCCGCCGCACCGGCGCGGTGGACCGCTGCCCGCCCGTCGTACCGGCGCGGTGGACCGCTCGCCCGGCCGCCGCGGAGGCCCCGGGCCGGAACGGCGGACGGCCCGCTCCCTGCGCGGGGGGCGGGCCGTCCGGGATATATGTGATCACTCACTCTCGGCGGTGTAGAGGTACTCCCAGTCGCCGCACCGGGTGGGGTAGGAGCTGTGCTGGCCGATCTGGCAGACCTTGACGCGGACGCTGTCGACCTTGTGCTTGCTGAAGGCGAAGTGCTTGGCGCCCCCGGCACCGCAGTACGTGTAGGACTTGCCGTCGTACCACTGGTTGCCGCCGTCGCCGAAGTGGTGGACCGCGAACTTCACATAGGCGCACTTGCCGCCCTGCTTGTACGTGCGGTGGTCGAGGTCGTAGAGCTTGCCCTTGACGTCGACCCGGTTCCACTTCTGCTGGTCGTCCCACTCGACCCCGATCCAGCCGTGGCTCTTGGCCCGGTGGTTGGAGGAGAGGTACGGGCCCCAGTTCTCGCTGTAGTCGTAGTCGTAGCCGGTCGCGGCGGTGGCCGCCGCCGGGGCCGCCGTGGTCGCGGCGGTCGCGGCGTACGCGGTGGCGGGCGCGGCGAGCGCGATCGCGCCGAGGGCGGCCGTGGCCAGCAGGCCGGTGGCGATTTTCTTGATCATGATTTCTCCCCTTGTCTCCCCGAACCGGCCTGTGCCGATTTCCCCCTGGAGTGACTCATTTGTATGGGGAGGGGCTTGCAGGTTCCCGTATCGCTCCTTACCGAGCGCTTGCGAGCCGTTTGCACTGGCTTGACCCGGCCGATCACGGGAGGGAGGCGGGTCCGCCGCCCGGCGTACCCGGAAATCACCCCGGAGGCGGACGCCTACCCCGGGGCGCCCGGCCCACCATGGAGTCACGCCCCGGGGGAGGCGGGCACGGGGGTCGTCCCGCACGACAGGGCGGACATCCCTTCCCCGGACGCCCCTTCCCGGACATCCCTGCGGAGAGGGGCGTCCGGGGAGGGAAACCCCGGTGGCGCACGGGAGAGCCGGCGCCGCGGGCCAACGAAGCCGATCTCGGTCCGGCGGAGAAGTGCGGTCTCCACCGGGCCATGTGACGAAGATCGCAGTAGCTCGCGGCGCCTCTCCCGCCCATTGCTCTACAAGCCGTAGTACTACTAGAAGTAGAACTACAAGCCGTAGAGCTCAGGGCTCGCGAGCCACCGGCTCCCGAGCCCGAAGCCCGGCGGCCCAAGGCCCGCGAAGGGAACGCGAGGGGACGATGGACGCGCTAGACCTGGCCCGGTGGCAGTTCGGGGTGACCACCGTGTACCACTTCCTGTTCGTACCCCTGACGATCGGGCTCGGCGTCTTCGTCGCCGGGCTGCAGACCGCGTGGCACCGTACGGGAAAGGAGCACTACCTGCGGCTCACGAAGTTCTTCGGGAAGCTCTTCCTGATCAACTTCGCGATGGGCGTGGTGACCGGCATCGTGCAGGAGTTCCAGTTCGGCATGAACTGGAGCGAATACTCGATCTTCGTGGGTGACGTCTTCGGCGCCCCGCTGGCGCTGGAGGCACTGCTCGCGTTCTTCCTGGAGTCGACCTTCATCGGCCTGTGGATCTTCGGCTGGGACAGGCTTCCCAAGCGCGTCCACCTCGCCACCATCTGGGCCGCGGTCATCGGGTCCAACCTGTCGGCGTACTTCATCCTCGCCGCCAACGCCTGGATGAAGCACCCGGTCGGGTACGAGGTGGTCGACGGCAAGGCGAGGATGACGGACCTGTGGGCGGTGCTCACCAACTCCACCGCGCTCGCCCAGGTGCCCCACGTGATCGCGGGAGCCTTCGTCGTGGCGGGCGGCTTCGTGCTGGCGGTCTGCGGCTACCACCTCCTGCGCGAACTGCGTGAACGCCGCGCCGGTGCCGGCGGGACCGGCAGGACCGGCAGGACCGGCGGCACCGGCGCGGCGAGCATCTGGCGGACCCCGATGCGGGCCGCGCTGCTGATGACGGCGATCGCCGGGGCCCTGGTCGCGGGCAGCGGCGACATGTCGGCCAGGCTGCTGTACGAGCAGCAGCCCATGAAGCTCGCCGCGGCCGAGGGGCTCCGGCACGACACCGCAGGAGCGCCGTTCTCCCCCGTCCCCGGGCTGGAGGTGCCCAAGCTGCTCAGTCTCCTGTCCACCCACGACCCGAACGCCGTCGTCCAGGGCACCGAGGACCTTCAGGCGCGGTACGCGGAGCGCTTCGGCCCCGGTGACTACCTCCCCAACCTCCCGGTGGTCTTCTGGTCCTTCCGCGTGATGATCGTCTTCGGCCTGTCCACGGTGGGCCTGGCGATGCTCGGCCTCTGGCTGACCCGCCGCCGCCGCGGCGTCCCTCGTACCCCGCGTGAGGTCCCCGCCTGGTTCGCCAGGATCTGCGTGCTCGCGCTGCCGCTGCCGACCATCGCGATCATCTCGGGCTGGCTGCTCAGCGAGATCGGCCGCCAGCCGTGGACCGTCCAAGGCGAGCTGCTCACGGCCGCGAGCGTCTCCCCGGGCGTCAGCCTGGCCGAGGTGGCCGTCTCGCTCGCGGTCTTCACAGCGCTGTACGGCGCGCTCGCGCTGGCCGAGGCGATCCTGCTCACCCGCCACGTCAAGGCGGGCCCCGAGCCCGCCGCCCCCGCCGCTCCCCGCACGCCGCCCTCCCGCGACGACGAGAGCGCGGACGCCCGGCTCCAGCCGACCCTCATGTACTGAAGGCGACGACGATGGAACTCACCACCTTCTGGTTCGCGGTCATCGCGTTCCTGTGGACCGGCTACTTCGTGCTGGAGGGCTTCGACTTCGGCGTGGGCATGCTGGCACCGGCACTGGCCGGGAACGAGGCCGAACGCAAGCAGGTCCTGGGCACGATCGGCCCGGTCTGGGACGGCAACGAGGTCTGGCTGATCACCGCGGTCGGCGCCATGTTCGCCGCCTTCCCCGCCTGGTACGCCGGGCTGCTCAGCGAGTTCTACCTGCCGATCGTGCTGGTCCTCGTCGGGCTGATAGTGCGCGGCGTCGGCCTGGAGTGGCGCGGCAAGGTCCGGCACGCCTCCGACCGCGCCTGGTGCGACCTGGGCGTGCTGGTCGGCAGCGCCCTGCCCGCGTTCCTGTGGGGCGCCGTCTTCGCCGACCTGCTGCGGAACAGCGCGACGGCCGCCCTGGTCGGCGGGGTGTTCTCGCTCTCGGTGTGCGTGCTGCACGGGGCGGTGTTCGTCGCCCTCAAGACCACCGGCCCGGTGCGCTCCCGCGCCCGGCGCGCCGCGCTGATCGCCTCCGCGGTGGCACTGCCCGCCGCGGTGGCGGCCCTGTCGCACATCCCCGTCGCGGGTACGGTGGCCGGCGCCTGGTCGGCGGCCCCGTGGCTGTGGGCGGGCGCGCTCGCCGCGATGGCCGCCCTGGCCGCCGGGGTCGCGCTGACCTGGCGCGGCCGGGACGGCTGGGCGTTCGCCGCCACGGCCTCGTCCATCGCGCTGGGCTCCGCCGCCCTGTTCGGCGCCCTGTGGCCCGCCCCGTTCCCCGGCCTCACCGTCACCGAGGCCGCCTCGGGCCCGTACACCCTGGGGGTGCTGACCTGGATCGGCCTGATCGCCCTGCCGTTCGTGCTCGGCTACCAGGCCTGGTCGTACTGGGTCTTCCGCAGGCGCCTGGTCGCCGAGGTCTCCTGAGAACGTCGCCTTCCTGACCGGAGCCGAAGCCGGAGCCGGGACCGGGACCACGGTCGGCGCCGCCTCGACCGGAGGCCGGTCAGGAAGGCCCCGGCCTGACACTTCGGTCGGGTCCCGACCGGAATCCCCGGCCGGAGTCCTCGGCACCGGCCGCCCCGGCCGGGACGCCTCGATCCGGTCGTCCCGACCGGACGCCTCGGTATCGGCCCTCCCTCACCGGACACCCCGGCCGGACGGCTCAGTGGAGACCGAGCCGGGCGAGCGGCTCGACGAGTTCCCTCTCCTCGTAGGACAGGTGCGACAGGAGCGTGTCGGTGAGCAGGTCCATCGCGGCCCGCAGGGCCTTGTGGCCGTCGGGTTCCGCGACGAAGGCGACCAGCGCCCGGTCGACGCCCTCGAGGACCTCGTGGATGGCGTGGTGCTCCTGCTCCAGGCGGTCGACGACGGGCGCCAGCCTGGGGTCCGCGCGGCGCAGATGCGGGAAGAGGGTCTGGTCCTCGATGGTGTGGTGGGTCGTGACGACCCGGCAGTAGGACTCGCAGTACACGCCGACCGTCCAGTTGTTCTGGCGCATCGTCATCGTGTTGATGTGCGAGCGCGCGAGGCCGGGGTCCATGGCTCCGGAGGTGACCTCCTCGACGAGCCGCCGTACCTCGGCCAACTCCTGGCGGAGGTGGTCGTGGACGTCGACGAGATGACGTCCGGCCGCCCGCTCCCTGGGGCTGTAGGTGCGGGCCGGGTCGGGGGCCGGGCCGGTGGGACGGGTGCTCTCGTCCCAGACCTGGACGTCGGCGAGCCGGGTGCCGTCGTCCGGGGTCGGCAGGAACCCCAGTGCCGGGACCCCGCCCCCGGCACGGACGGGCGCGCCGGTGACCGGAGCGGTGGCCGACGAGGCCGCCGGTGAGCCGGTCGGCGCAGTGGCCGACGGGGTGGCCGACGGGGTGGCCGACGGGGTGGCCGATGAGTCAGCCGGTGAGGTGACCGATGAAGCGGTCGGCGTGGTGGCCGGTGACGTGTTTCGCTCCCCCGCGCCCACCTCGACCGCCCGGGACCGGTCCTCCACGGCGGTCGCGTTCGAAGCGGCGCGCGCGGCGTCCACGAGCTCGCGTACGCCGGGGACGACCTCGGCCGCGAAACGCCGGATGTCGTCGGGGTCGTCGCTCGCGAGGATGTAGGCGCTCATCCCCTGTTCCAAAGTGAGCTCGGCGAGCTGCTCGGCCCAGACGCCCGCAGGCCCCTGCAGGAAGCCCCGGCCGGAACCGGTGAAGGTGCCGCCGATGTTGTACAGGCGCCGGACGTCGGCGGGTGAGCGCCCCGCACTGAGGGCGGCCTCGTCGATGACCGCGTTCATGGCCGGGAGGGCGTCCAGCGCGGCGTAGGCGTGGCTGGGCAGCCAGCCGTCCGCGAGCCTGCCGGTCATGTCGAGCATGCGCCTCTTGTAGGCCCCCAGCCAGATGCCGACGTCGTGGGCGGGCGCCGGGCCCGCGTGCGCCCCCCAGACGCGGTGGTGACGCCCGTCCACCCGTACGGTTCCGCCGTCCTCCGCCCACATCGCCCGGATGACCTGGATGCCCTCCTCCAGCGCGTCGACCCCCTCGGCGGCGGTCAGCCGGGGGCCGCCGACGGCGGCGATGCCGTCCCGGAAGGCGCCCGCGCCGAGCCCGAGCTCGACGCGGCCCCCGCTGAGGATGTCGAGGGTCGCGACGCTGCGGGCGAGCACCGCGGGCGGGCGCAGGGGCAGGTTCGCCACGTTCGGCGACACCCGCACCGTCGAGGTGACGCCCGCGATGACCGACAGCAGCGTCCACGTGTCCAGGAACCGTGCCTGGTACGGATGGTCCTGCACGGTCACCAGGTCCAGACCGGCCTGCTCGGAGAGCCGGGCGAGCGCGACGACCCTCTCGGCCTGGTCGGCCCTTGGGGTCAGGAAGGTCCCGAACAGCAGCTCGTGCCCGTAGTCGGCCATGTCTCTCCTCGGTGCGTCATCTCGGCCGCGCGGCACGCGTCCCCCCGGATCCCGGACTCCGGATCCCGGCTCCGGCCCCCGGGTGCCCGGGGACACCCGAGGTGCCTGGACGCGCGACACCGCGATGGTGCGGCACGACAGATCGTATGCAAAGCAGATGAATTGTCAAACAGAAGGTCTTGATGACCGTTGATCCTGGTAATCTCGTGGTATGCCCGCAACCTCACGTTCCGGCGCCGAGACCCCGGACGCCCTGGACACCGACCTGGGCTGGACGCTCGGAGTGGTCTTCCGCTCCTACGTCAGGACCGCGAACACGTTGGTCAGCCACCTTCCCGGTGGCCCGCGCGGCTACCAGGTGTTGGTCGCCGCGGTCGAGGGGCTGCCGAGCGGCCAGGGCGCGCTGGCACAGCGTCTCGGCGTCGACAAGACGGTGATGACCTACCTGCTCGACGACCTGGAGAAGGCCGGCCTGGTCGAGCGCCGCCCCGATCCCGCCGACCGGCGCAACAAGCGCGTCGTCGCCACCGAGCGGGGCAGGGCGACCTGGACCGACACGCAGGCCAGGCTGGAGCACGCCGAGGACCACGTGCTGGCGCCCCTGGACCCGGCCGACCGCGCGGTGTTCCGGGAGCTGCTGCGGAAACTGGCCGTCCGGGCCAACAGCCTGGACCCGGAGCACGACACCTGCCGTCTCGTCGAGGAGCTCGACCCCGACGGCGTCCCCGCCAAACCGCGCCGCTCGGCACGCGGCTGACCACCGGCCGCCGCGAGCGCCCCTCGCCCGGCAACCGCCCTGCCCTCCGGCTCACAGAGGCCGGAAAGATCCGGAAGGTTCGGGAAACCGACCACCGGCCCCGCTTTCGGCAGCCGACCGACCTTCGTAACCGGCCGACCTTCGTAACCGGCCGACCTCCGTGGCCGGCCGACCTTCGTAACCGACCGACCTCCGTGGCCGACCGACCCTCGTAACCGGCCGACCTTCGTAGCCGAACGGCTTCCGGTGCCGAACGGGCCTAACCGGCGCGCAGCCCGCCGGCCTCCAGCACCACCGACGCGGTCGTGACGGCCAGCTTCCCCACCCCGGTCCCCCGCACCACCGCGCGGGCGGCCAGCCCGTCGAACACCACCGTCAGCTGGTCCGCCAGCGTCTCCGGGTCGTCCGCGCCGCCGAGCGCGGCCTGCCGCGCGAAGAAGTCGGTCAGCTCCTGCTTGTGGGCGCGGGCCACCAGGGCCGCCGGGTGGGCCGGATCCTTGAGTTCGGTGGCGGTGCCGACGAACGGGCAGCCGCGGAAGGCCGGATCCCCGGCCATCGCCTCCAGCCGTTCGAAGACGTACATGATCTGCTCGCGCGGGGCCATCCCGGTCGCCTCACCGGGGAAGTAGTCCGTGAGGGCGTCCGTCCCGGCCAGCGCGAGGCTCTCCGTGACCAGTTCGTCCTTGGTCTCGAAGAGCTGGTACATCGACCGCTTCGAGACCCCGGCCGCCCGGCAGAGCCGCTCGACACCGGTCGCGGTGATGCCCTCCCGGTAGAAGAGGTCCGCCGCGGCGCGCAGCAGCCGCTCGCGGGGGGTGGCCTTCAGGGACGTGCTCATCTTTGAAGGGTACCTCCCGATTTGGCGTTGGAAACCGATCGGTTTACCATCGTGGAAACCGATCGGTTTCCAACCTGGAGGCTCACATGAAGATCCAAGACGCCGTCGTGCTCGTCACCGGCGGCAACCGCGGAGTCGGCAGGGCCCTGGTCGAGGAGGCCCTGGCCCGCGGCGCGCGCAAGGTGTACGCCGCCGCCCGGGACCCGGAGACCGTCTCCACCCCGGACGCCGTGCCCCTGAGACTGGACGTCACCGACCCCGAGACGATCACCGCGGCCGCCGGGCGGGCCTCCGACGTGACCATCCTGATCAACAACGCCGGGGTGGACCTCGCCGTCGACGACATCCTCACCCACGAGCTCGACGACGTCCGCCGCGAGTTCGAGGTGAACTTCTTCGGCCCGCTGCGGCTCATGCGCGCCTTCGTCCCGGTCATCGTCGGCAACGGCGGCGGCCACGTCCAGAACGTCAACTCGGCCCTGGGCCTCTTCGTCGCGCCCGGTTACGGGCCGTACACCGCGTACGCGTCGACGAAGGCCGCGCTGCTGATGGTGACCAACGGCCTGCGCGACACGCTTCCCGCCCAGGGTGTGGAGCTGTCCAGCCTCCACATGGGCTTCACCGACACCGGCCTCCTGCGGGACCCGACCGTGCGGAAGAGCCCGGCCCCCGAGATCGCGCGGAAGGCGCTCGACGGCATCGAGGCCGGGGCGGCGGAGATCCTCGCGGACGAGGTCAGCGTGCAGGTCAAGGCGGCTGCCGCCCTGGACCCCGCCCAGATCTTCCCGCAGACCGCCGCCGCCTGAGGCGTTACCCCGCGCCCGGCCGTCCGCCGCGAATTGACCTCAAGAAGACTTGAGGTTGAAGGATGGCCTCCATGCGCATCGGAGTGATCCTGCCTTCCGTCGCCGTACAGCGGGAGCAGCGGCTCGACCTGGGCACCGCCGCCCGGCACGCGGAGGAGGCCGGGCTGGACGGCGTCTGGCACGGCGACCACCTGGCCACCGGGGCGGCCTCGCTGGACTGCGCCGTGGCGCTGGCCGTCGCGGCCGGGGCGACGACGCGGATCCGGATCGGGGCGAGCGTGTTCGTCCCGGCGATCCGGGCCCTGGCGTGGTCGGCCAAGCAGATCGCGAGCCTGCAGCACGTCTCGGGCGGGCGGCTGGTGCTGGGCGTCGGGTCCGGCGGCGGCGCCGGGCAGTGGGCGGCGGCCGGGGTGCCGTACGAAGAGCGCGGCAGGCGCACCGACACCGCCCTGGAGCTCCTCCCGCGCCTGCTGGCCGGGGAGAACGTCACGCTGGTGGACGAGCCGGCGGAGGTACGGCTCCAACCGGCCGTGACGCCCCCGCCGATCTGGGTCGGCAACGCGTCGGCGGTGGCCGTGCGGCGGGCGGCCCGCCACGGGAACGGCTGGTTCCCCTCGATGGTCCCCCCTGCGGCGGTGGCCTCGGGAAGGACCGTGCTCGCCGAACTCGCCGCCGCCCACGGACGCCCGGAGCCGGTCGTCGCCGTCGGCGCCACCGGCGTCCTCGGCTCGTCCCCCGGCCTGCCCACCCGCGCCGCCATCGCCTCGGGCATCACCGGGTACGGCATCCCGCTGGAGGAGGCGACGAGGCTCCCCGTCACCGGGAGTCCCGCGCGGGCGGCCGAGCGGCTGGCCGCCTACCGCGAGGCCGGGGCCCGTCACGTGGTCCTGGGCTTCGCCGGAGGCGCCTGGCGCGAGCAGTGCGATCTGCTCGCCGAGACCCGCGCGCTCCTGGCCTGACCATCGGAGCACCTGCGCCAGGGTAGATTCAGGCCCGGTACCACCGGGGCCGACCCGGGCATCGGCCCGGCCGCCTCCCTCGCCATGGACGGACGGCCGCGATGAGCGCGCGTTTCGAGGAGCTCGACTGGCGTCCGACGCCGATCGGCGCCATCAGCCTGCGGCGCCGGCGGGAGCCCTCGCTCGGCGTCGACGTCTACGAGATCAAGCTCGACGACGACTTCCTCATGTCGAGCCTGTTCACGGTGGCCGAGATCGAGCTCGCCCGGCTCGGGCTGGCGGCGCTGCCGGGCACGGACCTCGACGTCGCCGTGGGCGGGCTCGGGCTCGGGTACACCGCCCAGGCCGTGCTCGAAGACTCCCGCGTGCGCTCGCTCGTCGTGATCGACGCGCTCGGCGAGGTGATCGAGTGGCACGAGCGGGAGCTGCTGCCGGTCGGCGCCCGGCTGATGTCGGACCCCCGCTGCCGCCTGGTCCACGGTGACTTCTTCGCGATGGTCGCCGCCGGTCCGGGCCTCGACCCCGAGATCCCGGACCGGCGTTTCCACGCCGTCCTGGTGGACATCGACCACACTCCGCGCCACGTGCTGCACCCCAGCCACGCCGCCCTCTACACCCCCGAGGGCCTGCGCGGGCTCGCCGGGCGCCTCCGTCCGGGCGGCGTCTTCGCGCTGTGGTCGGACGACCCGCCGGACCCGGACTTCACCGCCGTGCTCACCGAGGTCTTCGCGACCTCGCGGGCGCACGTCGTCACCTTCCCCAACCCGCTGCGGGGCGGGGAGTCGGCCAACACCGTCTACGTCGCGACGAACGCCACCTGACACCTCGGCAGCCCCGGCAGCCCCGGCAGCCCTGGCACAGCCCGCCTCCTCGGCCCCCGGTCGCGTCCGGTTCGAGGACGGCCTGCCCGGCCGGTCGGGATCCGGTCTCAAGCACGGGTCGTGACGAGACGCGACCGGCGAACCGGCGACGGCCGGGCAGAAGGCGGGCGTGAGCGTCAGCCGGGCTGGCTGTTGTCCTTGTGCGCGCCCCAGCCGTGCCAGCACTCGATCTCGATCCAGGCGCTGACCCGGGCGCGGTTCCGATCCGGATACTCCTTGCCGAGGTACTGGCGGGCCAGCCGGTCGATGTCGGCCAGGTCCCTGTCCTCGCGCATCTCGACGACGCGCCCGACGATGCTGACGTGGGTGTACCAGTCCTTCTCGTCGAGCACGGTGATGGAGACCCTGGGATCGTCGCGCAGGTGCTCCAGCCGCTTGCGGCCCTCGTCCATGTTGACCAGGATCCGGCCGTCGTCCCAGAGATACCAGGTGGCCGTGGACACGGGCTGGCCGTCGGGCCGGAGCGTGGTGATCACGGCGTGGTTGGGCTTCCTCAGCATGGCGATCGCTTCCTCGGGAAGCGGCGGCTTTGACATGATCACTCCTCTTCGCCTCGGCGTCCCCTGCGGTGAAGGCGGCGCACGCGGTTCACGAGATATACGTCCACGGTGTCACATCCCGAATGGTGACGACCCGGCGACCCTCCGTAAGTGCCCGCAAAGGAGCCCCGCCGCACTTTCCGCGTCCCCCAGATCAGCACTTTTCGCGTCCACCTGGATCGGCCCGGCGGCGGAGACCGGAGGCGAGAGCCCCGGCACGGACCGCGAGCCCGGCGGTCGGGGCGCGGAGAATCCGGTGAAGACCGGCGGTCGCGGCGATTGTCTCGACTACTACGTTCTGCGATACTACGTGAAACGTACTAGTCATCAGGAGGTCGCCATGGGTCTGTCCGAGCTGGGCCGGTTCTCCGAACCGGCGTTGCTGGTGCTGATCAGCCTCGCGGACGGTCCGAAGCACGGTTACGCCATGCAGCACGACATCGCCGAGCTGACCGGCGGCCGCCCCGGACCCGGCACCCTCTACGGCGCCGTGCGGCGGCTGGAGGAGCTCGGGCTGATCACACCTCACGAGACCGACGACGCCCGCCGCCGGCCCTACGAGCTCACCTCCCTGGGACGCCGGCAACTGCGGGCGGAGCTGGAACGCCTGCGGACCGTGGCCCACACCGGCCTGCGCCGCCTGGCCACGGCATGAACGCCCCGGAGCGCCGGACCGGCCGGCTGCACGCCCTCGTCCTCCGGCTGTACCCGCACGACCTCCGGCACCGCTACGGGCCCGAGATCCTCGAACTCCTGGAGACCTCGTCCACCCCGGTCCGCGATCTGGCCGACGTGGCGCGCTCCGGCGTGCGGGAGCGCGCCACGTCGGCGCTGGCGCGGCACTCGTCCCGGCATTCCTCGCGGCGGACCCTGCGGTGGATGACGACCTCGGCGGTCGTGATCGCGGCGGAGGGGGCGCCGCTGGCCCTGTCCGGTACGGTGCCGTGGGCCGTCCCGGTGGTCGGGGCGGTCGTCGGCCTCACGCTCACCCACCGGTGCACGGCCAAGCTGCGGCTCACCCTCTTCGTGACCTCGGGCCTGCTGTTCGTCTACCTGCTGCCGCACCTGTGGGAGGCGGTGAGCGGCGAGGCGGGCCGCGCGCCCGAACTCGTCAGCACGGTCGCGTTCGGCGTCGCCCTCGCCCTGGCCGCCCCGCTGCTGCGTCGCCGTCCCGGACGCCGGACGGCCATGGCCGCGGGGGTTATCGCGGTGCTCGCGCTGCCGTCGCTGGCGACCACGCTGCTCGCCGCCCTGGGACACCTCGCCCATCCCTGGCAGTCGTACTGGCTGGTGATGTCCTCGTACGCCCCGCCCGGGGTCGACGGCGCGCTCGTCTACTACCCGGTCCTCTACACCTGCTGCGCCTTCATGCTCCTCGCCTGCGTGGCGCCCCGGAGACGCCCCGTCCCGCCGCCGGAGGGCCACGGCCTCCACGCGTGAACCTCCCGGGACGCGCACCGCGTCAGGAGAACGCCCGCGGCCCGCGCCCGAAGGCGTTGAGCGCGGTGGCGGCGAGGGCGAGGGCGAGACCCGCGACGGGAGCGGCGGGGACGCCGAGGAGGGCGAGGACGGTCGCCGTGACCCCGGCCGGGACCCACGTCCAGACGGGGATCACCCGGGGTGTGCCGCCCCGGCGGCGGCGCCAGGCCTCGGTGGCCATCGGGACGACGAGCGGGGGCAGGGCCGCGGCCAGCGCCGAGAGCCAGGGCAGGAGATAGAGGTCGAAACGGAGGACGGCCAGCAACGTGCCGGGCACGGCGACGGCCAGCATGGCCGCGGTCCTGGAGAGCCCCGGCATGACCGACCTGATCGCCAGGGCGCCGGAGTAGGTGGTGGTCAGGCTGGGGGCGAAGACCGCCGCGGTGACGAAGAGGTTGCCGAACGCAGCGATGTCGCCGGTGCCCGCCAGCGTCGCGACCACGTCGGGCGAGCCGGTGCGCAGCCACACCCCGGCACCGGCCAGGGTCGCCAGCGACGCGGGGACCACGAGCAGCGCCACGCACACCAGCAGGTCCCGCCGCCCGGCGAGGCCGTGGCTGAAGTCCGGTGCCCGCAGCGCGAAGACGGCGACGTACCCGACCAGGACCGCCACGTCCGGCAGGATGCCGCGGACGTCGGCGGTGACCGGCAGCACGGGCGGGCTCAGCCTGACCACGCACACGGCGACCAGCGCGAGCGCCGCCAGCGTGGTGACGACCGCGATCCGGTTGCCTGCCCGGCCGGAGGCGTAGGAGGCGGCCAGGACGGCGGCGGCCAGCAGCACCGCGCCCACCGGTCCCGGCAGGGAGGTCACGGTGCCGAGCGAGGCGCCGCCCAGCCCGACGTTGAAGCCGTTCCAGCCGATCATGGCCAGGGTGAGCAGGACGCCCACCGCGGCGCGGGCGGCCGGGGAGAGGTAGGTGGGCGCGACGTCCGTCAGTGTGCCGCCCCCGGTGCGGGACGAGCCCAGGCCCAGCATGCCCTGCCCGTACAGGAGCGCGGCCATGAGCGCGGCGCCGAGCAGGACGGCGACGATCGGCACCGCCCCGCCGTGGCGGTCGGCCATCGCCGCCCCCATGGTGAGCGTCGCCGGTGCGGCGCCCAGCCCGAGCCACGCCCCGGCCGCCCCGGTCCACCGGCGGCCCGCCCTGCCCGGGGAGGACGGGACCGGCGGGGATGACGACGTCACGCCGGTGTGGTGTGGGCCTTGACCGGCGCGTCTCCCGGCGCTCCCGGCGGGCCTTTCGGCGTTCCGGAAAGATCCTCCGGCGTTCCGCGCGGGCCCTCCGGCGCCTCGGGCGGGCCCTTCGGCGTCCCTGGCGGGCTCACCGGCGTCCTTGCCGCGTTTTCCGGCGTTCCGGAAAGACCCTTCAGCGCTCCCGGCGGGCCCTCCGGCGTCTCGGGAGGACTTTTCGGAGTTCCGGGAAGGCCCTCCGGCGTCTCGGAGGGTCCGCCTGGGGCGGCGGCCGGGTTCCCGGCGGCGCTGTCACCGAGGTAGAGGGATCCCAGGCGGGGGTCCTCGACCGGTTCCCGCACCGGTCCCGAGATGTGCACCCGGCCCAGGTCCAGTACGCGGCCGATGTCGGCCATCTCCAGGGCGCGGCGGGCGTTCCGCCCAACCAGGCAGACCACCTCGCCCGCGCGGACCGTGACCGAGGGCCCGCGCGGCACCGGCGCCACCCTGCCGTACCCGGCCTCGACATCGCGCAGTTCGAGTACGGTCTCCCGTGGAGCGGGCGTCCCAGACACGCCAGACACCTCAGACATCTCAGACATCTCAGACACCGAGGTAGGCCTCCAGCACTCGGGGGTCGTTCTGCACGACCGTCGGCGGGCCCGCGACGATGGGGGCGCCGCGGTCGAAGACGATCACGTGGTCGCACATCCCCATGACCATGTCCATGTTGTGCTCGACGACGAGGAACGTCCATCCCTCCCGGCAGGGAGCCCGTTCCGCACAGTCCGGCGAACACGACTGTTGACATCCTGATCTTCGGGATTAACATCTGGCGCAGGCCCGCACGTAAGCGCTTACGGATCCCTCACACCCCTCGAAAGGATCCGGATGCCCGCCCTGCCCACCCCCCTCCGCCGGTCGCTGTCACCGGCGCTCGCCCTGGTCACCGGCCTGGCGTTCGCGCTGGTCGCCACGGTCACGACCCCGGCCCCGGCCGCCGCGGCGGCACCCCCCTGCCCCGCCCTCTGCGCCCTGGCCACCTTCGACGACTACGACAACGGCAGCCTGCGCTCGCAGGGAACCTGGCACGTCAACACCCCCGGCGCCGCCGACGGAGCCCTCGCGGGCGACGCGGTGCCCGCGGGGTTCTCCGGCAAGACCCTCGTCGACAAGCTGGACACCAGCGCCCAGCCGGTCCGCTACCGAGGCAACGCCTACGCCACCCTGGGCGACCTCGCCGTCGCGGAGGGCGCCACCGGCACCCTCTTCCTGGAGTTCGCCGCCGACGACCTGACCAGGACCGACGTCAGCCTGGGCCTGAGCGCCGACGCGTCCCCCGGCCTGGGCTTCGACACCACCGGCGACGAGCTCGACCTCGACGACTACGCCGTCCAGGTGCGCGTCGACGAGCGGGGGCTCGTCATCAGGGACGGAGGCCAGGACCGCGTCGTCGACAACGTCACCCTCACCCCCGGCGCGGTCCACCGGATCTGGGCCGTGGTCGACACCGCGGCCGACAGCTACCGCGTGCACGTCGCCGCGCCGGGCGGGCAGCCGGTGCGGGCCGCCGCGGGCGGCGACGACACCTTCGCCTTCCGGACCGGCGGCTCGGCCCCGCTGGTCACCTTCCTGCACCTGAACGACCCGGAGGACCCGCCGAGCGGGGTGTCGTACGTCGACAACATCCACCTCGACCCCGACGCCGCCACCCTGGCCGACCCGACCCCCGCGTTCGACCAGGTCCTGGACCTGGAGGGCTACACCGCGGGCGCGCTTAACGGCCAGGACGGCTGGACCACCTCGGGCGCGGCCGTCGTCGTCGCCGCCGACCCGAGGCAGGCCGGGAACCAGGCGATCCGGATGACCGGCCCGAACCTGCGGGCGCACCGGGCGGTCCCCGCCATCGCGCCGGGCGCGAGCGGCACCCTGTTCTTCCGCTTCCAGCGGACCGGCAACGTCGACACCAGCGCCGGGCTCACCGACGCGGACGCGCCCGCCGCGTTCGGCGACTTCGAGGTCCAGGCCAACAACCAGAACTCCGCGACGCTGAACGCCCGCGACCGGGGCGCCTTCGCCGCCGCGGGCACCTGGGCGGCCGGCACCTGGCAGTGCGTGTGGCTGGTCGCCGACAACACGACCGACACCTTCGCGATGTACAGCAGGGGCGGCCCGTACGCGGTGACCACCCGGCTGCCCGCGGGCACCGAGAGGCGGTTCAGCTTCCGCAACGGCACCGCCGAGGCGCTGGACCGGTTCGCCGCGATCAACGGCGCGAACAGCGCCTCCGCCCTGTACTTCGACGACATCGCGGTCGACACCGGCGGGGTGAACCTGCGGGTGCCGGGCGGCTCCGCCGGCTCCTGCGGCTTGACCGGCGCGAGCGACCTGCCACTGCCCGACCCGCTGCCCGGCGACCCCGTCGTCACCGGCCTCGGCGTCACCCTGCGGGAGTTCGTCACCATCCCCGCCAGCAACGCCACCGCGCCCCGGGCCCGGATCAACTACGCCGGGGAGATCCCCGACGGCTCCGGGCGGCTCTACGTGCCCGACCTGAACGGCAAGATGTACCTCGTCGTGAACGGCGCCCCGAGGCAGTTCCTCGACGTCGCCGCCGCCTTCCCCGACTTCCGGCTCAACCCCAACCTCGGGACCGGCTTCGGCTTCGTCACCTTCCACCCCGACTACCGGACCAACGGCAGGTTCTACACCGCGCACTCCGAGGCGGGCCCGGCCCTGACCACTCAGACGCCCGACCTGCCGTACCCGGCGGGCACCTCCGTGCACAACGTGATCACCGAGTGGACCGCGACCGATCCGGCCGCGAACACCTTCTCCGGCACCAGGCGCGAGGTCCTCAGGCTCGGCTTCGACACCTTCCTGCACGGCGTGCAGGAGATCGGCTTCAACCCGACGGCCGGGGCCGGGAGCGCCGACCGTACCCTCCTCTACCTCGCCCTGGGCGACGGCGAGGAGACGCCGAACTTCACCACCGGGCCGCAGAACCTGGGCGTGCCGCAGGGCAAGATCCTGCGCATCGACCCGGCGGGCACCGGCGGATCCGGCGGCGGGTACGGCGTGCCGCCCGGCAACCCCTTCGTGAACCGCGCGGGCGCGCTCGGCGAGATCTACGCCTACGGCCTGCGCAACCCGCACCGCTTCAGCTGGGACCCGGCCACCGGGAAGATGTACGTCGGCATGATCGGCGAGGTCAACATCGACTCGGTCTACGAGGTGCGGCCGGGCGACAACTTCGGCTGGAACGAGCGCGAGGGCGGCTTCCTGTTCAAGAAGTCCGACCCGACCAACGTCTACCCGCTCCCCGCCGACGACGCGAGGTACGGCTACACCTACCCGGTGATCAGCTACGACCACGACACCGGCAACGCCCTGGTCGGCGGCTTCGTCTACCGGGGCGCGGCCGTACCGGAGCTCACCGGCAAGTACGTCTACGGCGACATCGTCAGCGGCCGGATCTTCTACTCCGAGGTCGGGGAGATGGTCCGCGGCGCGCGGCTCGCCACGGTCAAGGAGCTGACGCTGTTCGACGCGGCCGAGCGGCGGGTGACGATGCGGCAGCTGGCCGGGAACGACCGGGTCGACTTCCGCCTGGGCGTCGACGGCGACGGCGAGCTGCTCGTCCTGTCCAAGGCGAACGGCAAGATCTGGCGGGTCACCCGGCCCCCGCAGCACGCCGACTGCGCCGTGGGCACCGCGACGGTCACCGGCACCGCGGCCCAGTCGAGCTGGGCCCCGCGCACCCCCGCCAAGTGGCGCTTCCCCGGCACCGAGGTGATCCTGGCCGAGGCCGGGACGGCCCCCACCGGCCCGCGCCGCCCGTTCGAGCACGCCGTGCTCACCAAGGGCCCGGTCTTCGGATCGGTGCAGATCGACGCCGAGGTCAGGCTGGACGAGAGCGTGAGCGTGAGCAACCGGGACGTGATCGTCGTCTTCGGCCACCGCTCCGACACGCGGTACTACTACGTCCACCTGTCGCAGGACAACACCATCTACCCGCACAACGGCATCTTCGTGGTGAACAACGCCGACCGGCTCCGCGTCGACGACCAGTGGACCGGCGCGGTCGGCGCTCCCCCGGCGGTGACCGACGCCGATTGGCACCGGGTCCGCGTCCGGCACTGCGCCGGCACGGGCGAGATCGCGGTCTACGTGGACGGCTCGCCGACCCCGCTGATGACGGCCACCGACACCACCTTCTCCTCCGGCCGCACCGGCTTCGGCTCCTTCGACAACTTCGGCCGCACCCGGAACTTCTCCGCCACCGGCACCGCCCTGACCTCCGGGCCGTGACCAGACCCCGAACGAGGTAACCGGGAGCGCGGCACGGCACCCCCGTGCCGCGCTTCCTCGAGGGCAGGACTTCCGGCCGAGCGATGTCGATCACCCGGCGGCTATCGCCGGCCGGCCGTAGGAACACGCTCCGTTCACTGTCGCGGCTGTGCACCGGAGAGGTGGACGTCGACGCCGCCCACCGGCCGCCGGCCGGTCACGTCACGTTCCGAGATGAGCGTTGACCGGATGTTTTCTCAAAGGGCGGCGACCGAGGGCCCTCGAACATCACAATGGGTCGTCACTCGATCACCTGAGGAGAACGGCCGTGGCTGAGCCCTACGAGGGCAAGAGGCGGCGAGGAAGTCCGTCACCCGGGGTCACCCCATCATGATCTTCCCGCCGCAGGCCGTGATGGCCACGGATGCGGCGAGGCACCCTGTCCGGCGATAGGCCGATCGGCGATGATGACAGTAAGTACGACGATGGGAGGAGGCGAGCGACGTGGACGATATCCGGACTCGGACGGGTCTGCTGAGTCAGAGCGACGCCGCGCGCTTCCTCGACATCCGGCAGCAGACCTTCAACCGCTGGGCCAGGGGCCACGAACGGGAACGTCCGCTACTGCACGTTCTTCCCTCCACCGGGACCAGGCAGGCGACAGTGCCGTTCGTCGCCATGGCCGAGGCGTACGTGCTCGACGCCCTCAAGCGGGCCGGGGTGAAACCGGGCAGGATCCGGCCCGCACTCCAGCGGCTTCAGCAGGAATTCGGTCACGAGTACGTTCTGCTCGCGCCCGAGCTGGCGACGGACGGCATCGACGTGCTCTGGGACTTCTCCCGGACGGAGGCCGGTGCGGGGCTCATCGAGGGCAGCACGGGCCAGCACGTCATCAGGGAGATCGTCACCGACTACCTGGACTACGTGATCCGCGCCGAGGACGGGTTTCCCGCGAGCCTGAAACTACGCACCTGTCTACCGTCCACGGTGGTGATCGATCCGCTCCGGGCGTTCGGGCAGCCGATCTTCGCGCAGACACGCACCCGGGTGGCCGAGGTCGCGGCCATGATGAAGGCCGGAGAGGCGCCCGAGGTGATCGCCGATGAGCTCGGAGTCACCCTCGACGACGTCAGAACCGCTACCCGCATCCTCCTGGGCCACGCCGCCTGAGTTCTACCTCGACGAGAACAGCGTCAGCCGCAGCGTCCGAAAACTACTGGGCGGCCTGGGCTACCAGGTGCACACTCCCGCGGAACTGTTCGGTTCGAGAGACGAGGCACTCGGCGTCCCCGACGAGCGATGGCTGCCCCTGGTGGGGCAGCGTGGCTGGCTGGTGGTCGCATGTGACATCCGTATCTTCGAGCGTCCGCACGAATACCGCGCCTACCTCATGGCCAAGGTCGCGGTGTTCCTGCTGCCGGGAGAGTCGAAGATCGAGGAGCGCAAGGAGCTGATCACTCACAATCTTTCGGCGATGTGCAGCGAGGCCAGCCAGCTCCGGGCCGGTGTGTGGCGATTGACCCCGCACGGCCTGGAGGCCTACGAGCCTCCGGCCGCCAGGAGGAAACGCGTACGGCGCCCGAGAAGCATCGATTGCGGGCCCTCCGATGATGTGATCAGCTTGACGGTCGACAGTATCCGGACACCGAAAGCCGACGGATGCCGGACGTAGGAGCGGGCCTCCGCCCAGGGTAACGGTTCAACCGGCGGCCGCGCGGCGGAGGTCGAACAGCTCCGACGGGGAGATCGGCATCTTGTCGATCCGGATCCCCTCCGCGTCCTCGATCGCCGAGGCGAGCACCGCCGAGCCCGGGATGACCCCCGCCTCGCCCGCTCCCTTGATGCCCAGCGGGTTCAGCGGGGACGGGGTCTCCAGGTGGGCGGTCTCGATGTGGGGCACCTCGGTGGCGTACGGCATCAGGAAGTCCATGAAGGAGGCGTTCAGCAGCTGGCCGTGGCCGTCGTAGACCATCTTCTCGTAGAGGGCCCCGCCGACGCCCTGGGCGACCCCGCCGTGGATCTGGCCCTCGACGATCATCGGGTTGATGAGCTTGCCGCAGTCGTGGACGACGGCGTAGCGCAGGATGCGGATCTCGGCGGTGAGCGGGTCGGTCTCGACGACGGCCGCGTGCATGCCGGAGGCGAAGGTCGAGCGGATCGGCGAGTAGTAGTCGCGGCCCTCCAGCCCCGGCTCCTCCCCCTCCTCCACCGGCGGCCGGTCGTAGGACGCGACGCCCGCGAACTGGGTGGCCCTGGCCGCCTCCTCGTCGAAGGCGTAGCGCAGCGGGTTGGACAGCACCGCCACGGTCGCCAGCGGGATCGAGGCGCCGGGGGTGCCCGCCACCCGCACCTCCCCGTCGACGATCTCCAGGTCGCGGGGGTCGGCCTCCAGCGCGTCGGCGGCGATCCGCAGGGCCTTCTCCCTCACCTTCCTGCAGGCGAGCGCGATCGCGTTGCCGCTCATCACCGCGGCGCGCGAGGCGAACGTGCCGACCGCGTAGCCGAACCTGCGAGTGTCGCCGGTGACGACCGAGACCCGTTCCATCGGCACGCCCAGCTCGGACGCGGCGATCTGCGCGAACACCGTCTCGTGGCCCTGCCCCTGCGAGGTGAGGCCGGTGGAGACGTGCACCCGGCCGTCGGAGGTGATCTGGACGTGCCCGCCCTCGTACGGGCCGACGCCGGTGCCCTCGACGTAGCAGCCGACGCCGATCCCGATCGTGCGGCCCTCCTCGGCGGCGCGGGCCTTCAGCGCGGGGAAGTCGTCCCAGCCGATCATCTCCTTGAGCATCCGCAGCGACTCGGGGTAGTCGCCGCTGTCGTAGATCAGCGGGCGGCCGTCCTGGAAGATCAGGCCCTGGTCGTAGGGGAACTCGTCGGGCTGGATGAAGTTGACCGCGCGCACCGCCGTGCGGTCGGCCCCGAGATACTCGGCGATGTGGTCCATGGTCCGCTCCATGCAGAACACCCCCTGGGGGCGGCCCGCGCCCCGGTACGGGGTGACCTGCACGGTGTTGGTGTAGATCGAGGAGAACTCGACCCGGTAGGCGCCGATCCGGTACGGGCCGAGCAGCTGGGTGGAGGTGATGATCGGCACGATGATCCCGTACGGCGTGTAGGCGCCGTGGTCGTGCAGGATCTCGACGTCCAGGCCGAGCACCCGGCCCTCGTCGTCGAAGCCGACCCGGACCGCCTGCACCTGGGCCCGCTCGTGCGCGGAGGAAATGAAGTGCTCGCGCCGGTCCTCGGTCCACTTGACCTCGTGGCCGAGCGTCATCGCCGCCCACGGGACGAGGATCTCCTCCGGCCACGGGTGGACGATCTTCACGCCGAAGCCGCCGCCCACGTCGGGGGCGATCACCTCGACCTTCGGCAGCGGCAGGCCGAGCTTGGCCGCGATCGCCATGCGGACGCTGGTGGAGGTCTGGGTGCTGGAGTGGACGCGCAGGGAGTGGTCGTCGGCGTCCCAGCGGGCGTGCACGCCGCGTCCCTCCAGCGGCATGGACGCGCTGCGCTCGATGTCGAGCCGGAAGGACAGCGTGTGCGGCGCGGCGTCGATCGCCTCGCGCGCGCCGAGCCCGGCGGCCGAGGGCACCTCCTGGACGAGGTGCGCGCCGACGTTGCCCGGCACGCCCTCGTGGACGAGCTGGGCCGACTGCGCGGCCTCCTCCACCCCGACCACCGGCTTGAGGATCTCGTAGTCGACCTGGATGAGCGCGCAGGCGTCCTCGGCGAGGTAGCGGTCGCGGGCGACGACCATCACGACGGGCTCGCCGACGTGCCTGACGATCTCGCGGGCCAGCGGGTACGCGGTGCGGCCGTGGGTGAGCGCCGGGTGCGGGATGAGCAGCGGCAGCGGCTGGGCGAGCGCGCCGGGCAGGTCCTCCCAGGTGTAGATCGCCACCAGCCCGTCGACCTCGATGGCGGCCGAGACGTCGATGTCGCGGATCCTGGCGTGGGCGTGCGGGGACCGGACGAACGCCGCCTCCAGCGCCCCGGCCCCCAGGTCGTCGACGTAGCGGCCCTGGCCGGTCAGCAGCCGGGGGTCCTCGCGCCGGACGACCGGCTCGCCGAACAGTTTCGTGGTCATGATCGCCTCACCTGCCCGCCCGCTGGGACACGTCTCTCGCCGCATCCCCCGCCCGTGAAGCGCCCGCTCACGGCTCCTCCGCCATGATCTCGGCCGCGCGGTGGACGGACTTGACGATGTTCTGGTAGCCCGTGCACCGGCACAGGTTGCCGGAGATGCCCTCCAGCACCTCCTCGTCGGTCGGCGCCGGGTTGTCGCGCAGCAGCGCGGTCACCGTGCACAGGAAACCGGGGGTGCAGAAGCCGCACTGCAGGCCGTGGCACTCGGCGAAGGCCCGCTGCACCGGCGAGAGCGTGCCGTCGCCGTCGGCGAGCCCCTCGACGGTGGTGATGTCGCGCCCGTCCACGGTGACCGCGAACGTCAGGCAGGAGCGGACGGGCTCGCCGTCCAGCAGCACCGTGCAGCACCCGCAGACCCCGTGCTCGCACCCGACGTGCGTGCCGGTCAGCCCGAGGTCGTGCCGCAGGCAGTCGGACAGCAGCCGCCGCGCCGGGACCTCGGCCTGCCGGAGCACCCCGTTGACGGTCAGCGTGATCTCATGCATCCGCGGCCTCCCTGGCGGCGTCACGGAGTGCCTGCTCGGTGAGGACTCCGGCGAGGTGCCGCCGGTAGGCGGCGGTCGCGTGGATGTCGGTCTCGGGGTCGACCCGTTCCCGTACGGCCTGGGCGGCCGAGGCCCAGTCGGCCGAGGCGGCCGGGCGGTGGCCGACGGCCTCGGTGACGTCGACGAGCAGCGGGACGAGGGCGAGGCTCACGCACGCCACCGTGGCCGAGGTGATCCTCAGGTCGTCGTCCAGCACGACCAGCGCCGCGATCCCGGCCAGGGCGTAGTCGCCGTGCCGCCGGGCGACCTCGCGGAACGCGGTGCCCGAGCGCGGGGGCGGCGCGGGGAAGAACGCGGAGACGGCCAGCTCGCCCGGGGCGACCGCCGACTCCAGCGGGCCGGTGAAGAACTCACCGGCCGGGACGTCCCTGACCGCGCCGGACCGCTCCAGCCGTACCGAACCCCTCAGCAGGGTGAGGACGGCGGGCAGCTCGGCGGCGGGGTCGGCGTGGGCCAGGCTGCCGACGACGGTCCCCCGGTTGCGGATCACCGGGTGGGCCACCAGCCGGAGCGCCTGGCGCAGCAGCGGCTGAGCGGCGGCGGCCGGTTCGTGCCGCTCCACCTGGGCGTGCCTGGCCAGGGCGCCGACCCGGACGCCCTCCGGCGCGACGTCGACGAACGCCAGCTCCGGCAGCCGGTTGATGTCGACCAGGTGGGCGGGGGCGGCAAGCCGCATGTTCAGCAGCGGGATCAGGCTCTGCCCCCCGGCGAGCACCTTGCCGTGCTCCCCTGCCCCGGCGAGGGCGTCCAGCGCCTCGCCGAGGGAGCGGGGAGCGTGGTATTCGAACGGGGGTGGTTTCACCCGGTGGCCTCTCGTTGCGACTGGGGCACCTTCGGATCAGGAGCGACCGGATCCGGACCGACGCCACCCCCGCGGCCCCGGCCCGCGATGACCCGGAGCAGGTGGTATCCGGCCACCACCACGATGGTGCCGAGGGCGATGCCCTCCAGCGTGAAGTCCGAACCGATCATATGCTTGACCGGGCCGATGGCGAGGATGATCCCGGCCCCGATCGGGACGAGGTTGACGGGGTCGGCGAAGTCGACCCGGTTCTCGACCCAGATCTTCGCGCCGAGCAGGCCGATCATGCCGTACAGGATGACGGTGATGCCGCCGAGCACGCCGCCCGGCGTGGCCGCGACCAGCGCGCCGAACTTGGGGCAGAGGCCGAACAGGATCGCGATGACGGCGGCGATGTAGTAGGCGGCCGTCGAGTAGACGCGGGTGGCGGCCATCACGCCGATGTTCTCGGCGTAGGTGGTGGTCGGGGAGCCGCCGAAGGCGCTGGCGACGACGGTGGCGGCACCGTCGGCGGCGACCGCCCGGCCCATGTACGGGTCGACGTCGGTCCTGGTCATCTCGCCGACGGCCTTGACGTGGCCGACGTTCTCGGCGACCAGCGCGATCACGGCCGGGAGCACCAGCAGCACGGCGGAGAACCTGAAGTCGGGCAGGTGCATGCTCGGCAGGCCGATCCAGTCGGCCGACGCCACCGCGTCGAAGTTCACCCTGGGGTGCGTGTCGACCGCTCCGGTGCCCGCGTTGAAGGCGGTGATGTTCCCGAAGACCTTGTCGGCCACCCAGGAGAGCACGAAGCCGATGATCAGGCCGAGCAGGATGCCGATCCTGCCGACGAAGCCCTTGAAGAGCACGATGATGACGAAGGTGACGGTCATCGTGATCAGGGCGATCCACTGGTCCTGCGGCCAGTAGATGTCGGCGACGACGTACGCCAGGCCGAAGCCGATCAGCATCACGACGGCGCCGGTGACGACCGGCGGGAAGACGCGGTTGATGATCTGCACGCCGAGGAAGTGGATGGCCACGCCCACGAGCGCGAGGACGAGCCCGGCGACGAGGATGGCGCCGGTGACGATCGCGTCGGTGGCGGGCGTGTCGCCGCCCATGAGCGCCCGGATCGCGAGCACGCCGCCCACGAACGAGGCGCTGGTCCCGAGGTAGCTGGGGACCTTCCCCTTCACGATGAGCAGGAACATGATCGTCCCGACGCCCGAGAACATGATGGCGACGTTGGGGTCGAGTCCCATCACCAGGGGGAAGACGAAGGTCGCGCCGAACATCGCCACGACGTGCTGCGCCCCGAACCCGACCATCCGCGGCCACGACAGCCGCTCGCCGGGTTTGACCACCTCTCCCGGAGCGAGCGTCTTGCCGTCGCCGTGTTTCGTCCAACCTGCAACCATCGAGCCCCACCTTTCACCGGGCCGTCGGTCGGTGACCACCCCGCGGGCTTCCCTCCGGCGAATCCCCTTACAGCTGTTGCGGGCACGTTAGGACTGAAAGCATGCCCTTACACCGTCATGATCTGCCAAATCTGAGCGGCCGACCAGTGGACACCTCGCGCACGGCCCACCTGCCCGCCCGGTGAGGATCTCGTACGCCGCCCCGCGGACCCGGTGAAGATCACGCACGGCGCGTCCGCCGGCACCGGCGGGAGTCACGCGGGCGCCCCCGGCGGCCCGGCGAGGATCACGCACGGTGCGCCCGCGGGCCCGGCGGGAGCGGGAGTCGCGCACAGCGCGCTACTTCGCGACCACGTGGATCTCGAAGCCGTCGCCGGTCACCACCTGGCCGTCGCGGATCTTGCAGGTCTTGCGGAGCTCGACCTCGCCGTCCACCAGCACGTTGCCGTCGGCGATGAAAAGCTTGGCCTGGCCGCCCGTGTCGGCGACGCCGCAGTATTTGAGCAGGTCGCACAGCGGGATGTACTCGGTGTCCAGCTCGAAGGTCTCGTTCACGCCGAACAGCTTAGATCCCGCGTACGCGCCGGACCCCCCGTCGCCTCCCGGTGTGAGCCGCCGTCGGATCCCGCGCATCCGCAGGACGCAGGCGTCAGATCCCGCGCATTCGCAGGACGTGCAGGGCGAGGGTGAGGTTCAGGCGCAGATGGGCGTCCTCGGTGAAGCCGCCGAGCATGCGTTCCAGCTTGCCGATCCGGTAGCGCAGCGTGTTGTAGTGGAAGTGCAGCCTGCGCGCCGTCTCGGCCACGTTGAGGTTGGTCTCCAGCAGCACCTGCAGCGTACGGCGCAGGTCGGCGTTCTCCACGTCGTCGTCGGAGGCGAGCGGCCCGAGGGTCTCGCGGACGAAGGCGTGCAGCTCGGCGGTGTCGTTGACCAGGGAGAGCAGCCGGTAGACGCCGAGCTGGTCGAAGTGCGCGACCGCGCCGTTGCCGTGCAGCTGGCGGCCCACCCGCGCGGCCTTGAGCGCCTGGCCGTACGCCTCGGGCAGCGCCTCGGCCCCGATGGCGACGCGGCTGGCGCCGGTGGAGAAGGTGGCGGGCAGGGACTCGGCGAAGGCCGCGGCGGCGTCCTTCGCGAGGCGGCCCGCGTCGACGGACGCGTCCACGACGGTGACCACCTCGTGGGAGAACCCGGCCACCGCGCCGCGCGCGTCGTGGCGGCGCATCGCCCCGGTCCAGCAGGTGACCAGGCGGTCCTGGGCGGCGCGCTCGTCGCCCTCGGGGTCGAGCTCGGCCACCAGCACGGTGACCGGGCGCTGCAGGTCCCAGCCGAAGGCCCTGGCCCGGGAGGCGACCCGCTCGGAGGACCCGGCCCTGCCGGTGAGCACGTCGCGCAGGAAGTCGGCGCGGTACTTGCTCTCGACGGCGTTGACGGCCTCCTGCCGGGTCACCACCAGCGCGGCGACCGTGGCGGCACGTTCCAGAATGCCGACGTCGCCGTCGCCGATGGACCCGACCGGGCCGCAGGCGACGATCCTGCCGTGGTGGTGGCCGCCCGCCACGACCGGCACCGAGGTGTGATGTCCGTCCGGAGCGTCACGCAGCGTGGCCACGTGCTCGACGGACCCGGCGGCGGCGAGCACGTGGCCCGTACCGTCCAGCACGGCCACCCCCACGCCCAGCAGCCCGGCGACCTCGGCCGTCACCTCGCGCAGCCCGCCCCCGGCGAGCACGACCTGGACCAGCGCCCGGTGCGCCTCCTCGGCCCTGGCCAGCACGGCGGCCTGGCGGTTGAGGATGTCGGTGAGGACCTGGTTGAGGATGTCGTCGAAGCCGACGTTGTCGGGAAGCTGGATCAGCGGGAAGCCCAGCCGGTCGGCCTGCTCGACCATCTCCTCGGGCAGCTCGTCGAGATAGCGGCCGAGCTTGATGGCGAGCGCGGCCAGGCCGCGCTCGTCGAGGTCGGCCACCAGCCTGCCGAGCGACTGGGGGGTGTTGCGCAGCGGGTATCCGGTGGTGAGCAGCAGCTCGTGCGGCTTGACCCAGGCCAGGACGTCGGGCACCTCCATCACGTTGAGGCGCTGCACGACGCGGTCCAGGCCCCGTTCCCCCGCGATCAGCCGGGCCCCCGCGAGTGTCGAGACGCCGAGGACCTCGCCGACGGCGACGCCATGGATGATCGTTCCGGTGCTCGCCGGGCGCACGGGGGGTTCCATGAGGCGATTGTGACTGATGGACCCGTCTGTCAGGAAGAGCCAACCTTTGGGCAGACTGTTGGCAGCTTTCTCCGTACGGCCTGTGTCCACGCCCGTTCTACCGTCGGCTCAATGGATGGGGGAGTCCGTGAGCGAGCGAACCGCTGGAGAGAGCACCTTCACACCCACCGGACCGGCCGAGGAGCGCTCATGAGCATCAAGACGCGCCCGAGGGCGCAGCGCGTGCACGTACGGACGCACCGGACCGGCGCGGCCAGCACGGCCCTGCGCCAGATGCTGGAGGCGCCCCGCCGCCCGGCGCGGGTGCTGGCGGCCTTCCCCGCCGGCGTCTACCTTGAGGTACGCACCGAGCTGGAACCGCAGGTCATCGCGCTGGTGACCGGCGAGGCCACCCGCCTGCCCAACGCCATGGTGGTCACCGGCCCGATGCCCCGGGTCGCGGTGGGCGACGAGGCGTCGGTCGGCGACGGCTCGATCGACATCGGGCGGCTCAGCCTGCGGGCCCACCGCTGGTGGAACCCGGCCCCGCCGCTCGGCGCCGTGGACGCGGCGCGGCTGGCCCGCTCGCTGCCCGCGATGGCGGAGCTGTGCGAGCGGTCGCCGAGGCGTCCGGGGCTGGAGGGCAACGGCGCGGCCGGGCTGCTGGCCCAGGGCTGCGCCGAGGGCTCGCTGCTGAAGAGCGTGATGGCCGCCGAGCAGCTGGTCGGCCTGGGTCCCGGGCTCACGCCGAGCGGCGACGACGTGCTCGCGGGGCTGCTGGTCGCGCTGCGCCACCTGGGCGGGGCGACGGGCGCGGGCCGGGCCGTCTGGCTGGCCGACTGGCTGGCCGCGGCGGTCACCTTCGACGTACGCGGCAGGACCACCCCCATCTCGGCGGCGCTGCTACAGTGCGCCGCCCGGGGCGAGGCCAGCGGCGAGGTGCTGGCCGTGCTGCGGGGCATGGCGGGACGGCAGTCCCTGGAGCCGGCGCTGCACCGCCTCCTGCAGCTGGGCCACACCTCCGGGGCGGACCTGGCGTGGGGGCTGCGGATCGGGCTCGCGGCGGTGATCGATCTGGAAGGCGGGGGCAATGGCGAGTACTGATGCGGTCCGGACGCGTACCGGGGTCTACCACGACTCCGTGAGCCTGATGCGGGTCAGCCGCGCGGCGTCCGCGCTGCCCGGCGTGGAGGTCGCGGTGGTGGCGATGGCCACCGAGCTCAACCTCGGGATCGCCGCCGAGCTGGGGTTCGGCCTTCCCCAGGCGGGTCCGGCCGACCTGCTGATCGCGCTGCGCGGCGAGGCGGACGCGCTGGAGGCCGCGTCCGCGGAACTCGACGGGCTGCTCGCCGCGCTCTCGGCCCCGTCCGCGGGCGGTGGCGGCGGCGGTGCCGAGCGTCCCCCGCGCACCGTCCGCGCCGCGGCCCGCGAGCGCGCCGCCACCCTGGCCCTGGTCTCGGTGCCGGGCCCGCACGCGTTCGCCGAGGCGCTGGACGCGGTCGAGGCGGGCCTGTCCGTGATGATCTTCAGTGACAACGTGCCGGTCGAGCAGGAGGTGCTGCTCAAGAGGCGCGCCGCCGAGCGCGGCGTGCTGGTCATGGGCCCCGACTGCGGCACCGCGGTGGTCGGCGGGGCGGGTCTCGGCTTCGCGAACGTCCTGCGGCCGGGCCCGGTCGGGCTGGTGGCCGCCTCGGGGACCGGCGCGCAGCAGGTGACCTGCCTGCTCGACCTGGCGGGGGTGGGGGTGTCGCACGTGCTGGGCGTGGGCGGCCGCGACCTGTCCGCGGACGTGGGCGGGCTGTCCACCCTGCGCGCCCTGGAGGCCCTCGACGCCGACCCCGCCACCGAGCTGATCGTCCTGATCTCCAAGCCCCCGGCCCCCGAGGTCGCGCGGGCCGTCGAGGCGGCCGTCGCGAAACTCGGCACCCCGGTCGTGACCGCGCTGCTCGGCCCCGGCCAGGAGGACCTGACCTCGGTGACCGAGGCCGCCCTGCGCGCCCTCGGCGTCCCGGTCCCCGCCTGGCCCTCCTGGCCCGCCCCCGGAACGCCCTCCGAAACGACCGATGTATCCCCCGGAACGAGTGACACGAAAGCCGGGGAGGCCGGGGAGACCGGGAGGAACGTGCGGGGGATCTACTCGGGCGGGACGCTGTGCGTGGAGGCGCGGCTCATCGCCGGGACCGGCGAGTTCACCGACTTCGGCGACGACGCCTACACGGTCGGCAGGGCCCACCCGATGATCGACCCGACGCTCCGCCTGGAGGCCCTGGCCGAGGTGCCGCCCGGCGACGTCGTCCTGCTCGACGTGGTGCTCGGCCACGGCGCCGACCCCGACCCCTCCGCCAGGCTCGCGCCCGCGATCGCCGGGGCCGTCGCGAGAGGCGTCACGGCGGTGGTCGCGCTGGTCGGCTCCGAGGGCGACCCGCAGGGGCTGACCGCGCAGGCCGGGGCCCTGAACGCGGCGGGGGCCGCGGTGTTCACGTCCAACGCCGGGGCCGCCGGGTACGCCGCGCGAGTGGCCGCCGGGACCGCCGCGAACGCCCGTTGACGGCTCGCCGGCCGCTCGTCGGCCGCTCGCCGGAAGACCGATCGCCGGAAGGCGGAGGTCTCCGGGCCCGGGTCCCGGGCCCGGGTCTCAGGTTCAGGGAGAAGTGATGACGCTGTCCATGCTTTCCGGCGAGCCGGAAGTGATCACGGTGGGGGCCGACGTGCTCGGCGAGGCGCTGGACGCGCAGGCCGTCCCGCGGGTCCGGGTGGACTGGCGCCCGCCGATGCCCGGCACCGAGGCGGACCTGGCCAGGGTGCTGGCCGACCCGCGCAGGGTCCGCGCCAACGAGACGGCCGTGGGCCGCCTGGTCTCGGCGCGCCCGCAGCTCGTCGGGGTACGGCCCGCGCACGAGGTGCTCGACCTGCCGAAGGGGACGTTCCTGCACGCGGGGCCGCCGATCGAGTGGGAACGGGCGTCGGGCCCGATGCGCGGCGCGCTCATCGGGGCGATGCTGCTGGAGGGGCTGGCCGCCGACGCCGGGGAGGCCGAGGAACTGCTCGCCGCCGGGCGGGCCCGGCTGGACTCCTGCCACCACCACCGGACCGTCGGGCCGATGGCGGGCGTCGTCACCCCGTCGATGTGGATGTTTGAGGTCCGCGACGCCGAGCACGGCGGCACCGCCTACTGCTCGCTCAACGAGGGCCTGGGCAAGGTGTTGCGGTACGGCGCGTACGGGCCCGAGGTGCTGGAGCGGCTGCGCTGGATGGCCGAGGTGCTCGGCCCGGTGCTCCAGGCCACCCTGGAGCGGAGCGGGCCGCTCGACCTCAGGTCGCTGGCCGCGCAGGCCCTGCAGATGGGCGACGAGCTGCACAACCGCAACCGCGCCGCCACCTCGCTGCTGGTGCGCGAGCTCGCCCCCGACGTGGTGGAGGCCGCCCCCGGCCACGCCGCCGAGGTCCTGCGCTTCGTCAACGGCAACGACCACTTCTTCCTCAACGCGGGCATGGCCGCGTGCAAGGTCAGCACGGACGCCGCGCGGGACGTCCCCGGCTCCACGATGGTCGTCGCGATGGCCCGCAACGGCACCGACTTCGGGGTCCAGGTGTCCGGGCTGGGCGACCGGTGGTTCACCGGCCCCGCGGGCGTGCCGGACGGCCTCTACCTGGGCGCGTACGGCCCGGACGACGCCAACCCCGACATCGGCGACTCGACGATCACCGAGACGGCGGGGCTGGGCGGCTTCGCGATGGCCGCGGCCCCGGCGATCGTGCGGTTCGTCGGCGGCGACGTGTCGGACGCGACGGCGGCCACCCGGTCCATGTACGAGATCACCCTGGCCGAGCACCCCGCGTACCAGATCCCGGGGCTGGACTTCCGGGGGACGCCGGTCGGCGTCGACGTCACGCTGGTCGCCAGGACGGGCCTGCTGCCCACCGTGAACACCGGCATCGCCGGACGGGTCGCGGGGACCGGACAGGTCGGCGCGGGCCTGGTCAGCCCGCCCGCGTCGGCCTTCACGTCGGCCCTGGCCGCGCTGGCCGAGGCGGCCGATCATGAACATCGGACGACTGAATGATCATTCATCTATTAAGATTGGGTAAAGCTGACAATTTGTCCGTCCGCCGGTAGCATTCGGCGACGTCAGAGCGCGGACGCAGGCTCAGTGATCTGAAGAACACCGATCCTGACAAATACCGTCACGTGCTTTCTCAGCATGCAAACTTCCATAACCAAATGCCATCTCGCTATCGTGTCCACCGCACAAAAGCGCTGGTTATGGGGAACGGGGAACGATGACCGATCGCTTGCTCGGGAGAAACCCCCAGGGGCCTGAGGGCGGCGATTCCGCGGGCGGAACACCGGAGGGCCAGGGCAGGCTGGTGGGCAGGCGCTACCGCCTGGTGTCACCGGTAGGTCGTGGCGGGATGGGCATGGTGTGGCACGCGCACGACGTCCTGCTCGACCGGGACGTCGCGGTCAAGGAGCTGATCCTCCCCTACGGGCTCGACCACGCGGGCACCCAGGGAGCCCACCGGCGGATGCTGCGCGAGGCCCGCTCGGCGGCCCGGCTCAGCCACCCCGGCATCGTCACCGTCCACGACGTCGTCGAGGAGGACGGCCGCCCCTGGATCGTGATGGAGCTGGTCCGCGCCTGGTCGCTGGAGCAGGCCGTGCGGCAGAGCGGGCCGCTGCCGGTGGTCCAGGCCGCCGAGATCGGCGTCCGGGTGCTCGACGCGCTCCGCCACGCCCACGCCGCCGGGATCATGCACCGCGACGTCAAGCCGGGCAACGTGCTGCTCACCTCCGACCGGGTGGTCCTCACCGACTTCGGCATCGCCGCCATCGAGGGCGACGTCGCGATCACCCAGACCGGCCTGCTGATGGGCTCGCCCGCCTACATCCCGCCGGAGCGGCTGTCGGGCCAGCCGGTCACGCAGTCCTCCGACCTGTGGTCCTTCGGCGCCACCCTGTACGCGGCGGTCGAGGGACGGCCCCCCTACGAGGGGCCGGACGCGGTGGCCGTGCTCGGCGCGATCCTCACCCAGGAGCCCAGCCGCCCCCAGCGGGCCGGTGCCCTGATCACCGTCATCGAGGGCCTGCTCCGCAAGAACCCGGCCGACCGGATGAGCGCCTCGCAGGTGTCCGACCTGCTCGACAGGGTGCTGCGCAGCCACGGCTCCAGCACCCCGAACCGCGCGCCCACCCCGGCGCCCTCGTCGATGCCGGTCCCCGGCGACTCCATGCCGATCCACCTGATGCCCCCGCTGGACATGCCGTCGGGGCCGATGCCCTCCCGGATCATCGAGACGCCCTCCGGGCCGATCCGGGTGCCGTACGGCTCGGCGAACGACTCCTCCGGCGGCCACCCGCTCCCCTACGACGCGCTCGCCGGACCGTCGGGGTCCCACCGCGCGGACCTGCTGTCCTTCCCCGGCCACTCCCCGGCCACCGCCTCCGGCGGGTTCCCCCGGCCGGGCGGGCCGCAGGCCGACGCGGCCACCGGCCTGGCGGGCGGGCACCAGCGCGGCTACGACGCGCTGCGCATCCCGGCGACCGGACCCGACGGCGGCCCGTTCGACCCGCTGACCAGCTTCTCGGGCGACCTGCCCGTCGCACCGTCCGCGCCGCCGTCCGCACCACCGGCCGCGCCCCGGCGCGGCGGGCAGAGCGAGGCGTCCCGGGCCCGCGAGGCGGCGCTCTGGCCCACGCCCTCCTCGCAGGAGGCGTCCTCCCGCGCCGCCGTACGGGACTCGCAGCTGACCTCCCCCAGCCGGACCGGATCGCGCGGGACCGCGCGCCGCGCGCCGGGGAACGACGGCGGCGGCCCCGACCTCCGCCTGCTGATGCTCGGCGGGGGCGGCGTGCTGGCCATCGTGGTCGCCGGGCTGCTCGTCTTCCTGCCCGGCGGGAACTCCGATCCCGCGGACCCCGCGGCCCCGTCCACGGCGATCTCCACGGCGGCCGAGCCGCTGACCCCCGCGGGACCGAGCGAGGTCCCCGAGGGCTTCAGGCTGCTGGACGCCGCCGGTGTCTCCGGGGCGGTGCCCGACGGCTGGACGGTGAAGGAGGGCTCCGGCGGGGTCGCCACCTTCTCCGGGCCGAAGGGCGGCGGGCAGAACATCGTCGTCGCCAAGGTGCCGGTCGCGGAGCCGGTGCTGGCGCTGAGCAGGGCGAGCAAGAAGGGCCTGGACGAGTACACCGAGGTCGGCGTGACGACGGTGAGCTACCGCGCGTGGAAGGCCGCGGACTGGGAGTACACCTACGTCCAGCCCAACGGCGTCCCGATGCACGGGCTGACGCGCTACGTCGCCGTCAACGGCCTGACCGCCTACCAGATCACGTTCAGGGTCCAGGATCTGGACTGGGAGAAGAACGCGGAGACCCTCCAGACGTTCTTCGCCACCTTCGTACCGGTCGACTGACCCCGCCGGTCGTCCCTACACCCCGCCGGTGGGACGACCGCGCGGCGCGGTCGTGGGCGGTGACCGCGTGGCGCGGTCACAGGCGGCGACCGCTTGATGCGGTCGCGAGCCATGACCTCGTAGTGCGGTCACGAGCGACGACCTCGTGGCGCGATCGTGGACGACGACCTCGTGACGCGGTCGTGAGCGGCGACCTCGTGGTGCGGTCGTGAGCCATAATCTCGTAGTGCGGTCATGGGCGACTACCTCGTGATGCGGTCGTGAGCTATGACCCCGTGGGGCGGTCATGAGTGATGGCAGACTTCGCTCGTGACCGCGAATCCCACGAACACCGCGAACCCCGGCGGTTCCCCTGACGACTCCCCCGGCGGCTCTCCCGGCGATTCCCTCAGCGGCTCTCCCGGCGGTCAGCCCGGCGGCCCACCCGGCGAGGAACGGGTCGCCGCCGTGCGGCGGCGGACGCTCACCGTCCTGTCCGCGGCCCAGGTCAGCGGCGGGATCGGGGTCGCCGCGGGACTCACCTTCAGCTCGGTGACCATGGAGGAGCTCTCCGGCTCCACCACGCTCAGCGGGCTGGCCGGGACCGCGGTCGTGCTGGGCGCCGCGCTGCTGGCGCTGCCCACCGCGAAATCGTCCGGCAGGGGCGGCCGGCGGGCCGGGCTCACCCTGGCCTACGGATGCGCCCTGCTCGGCTGCCTGATCTCACTGCTCGCGATCGGCCTGAGATCGTGGGCGCTGCTGCTGGCCGGGCTGCTGCTGTTCGGCGCGGCCAGCGCGGGCGGCCTGGCCTCACGCTACGCCGCGACCGACCTGTCCCCGCCGGGGCACGCGGCCCGCCACCTGTCACTGGTGGTGTGGGCCACCACCGTCGGATCGGTCGCCGGGCCGAACCTCGCGGGACCGGCCGAACGGTTCGGCGCCGGGCTGGGGCTGTCACCCGGCAGCGGCCCGTTCGCCCTCGCCCTGCTGGGCTTCGCGATCTCCCTCGGCATCATCGTGGTCGCCCTGCGCCCCGACCCGCTGCTCCTGGCCCGCGCCACGCTCCCGGCCCCGGCCCCGGACGCGTCTCCCACGTCCAGCACCCCCGCGCCCGGCACTGCCGCGTCCGGTACTCCCACATCCGGCACCCCCGCACCCGGCCCGGCCTCGAACGCGGCCGGCTCCCCGGGGAAGAGCCCGGGCACGTTCCGTACCGCCTGGCGGGTGCTGCGCGGGACGCCCGTGGCGGGCCGCGCCCTGGTCGCGATCGCGATCAGCCACACCGTGATGGTCTCGGTCATGTCCATGACGCCGGTCCACCTCGACCACGGCGGCTCGACGTACGCGGTCATCGGCGTCGTGATCAGCCTGCACATCGCGGGGATGTACGTCCTGTCGCCCGTGATCGGCTGGCTCGCCGACCGGGTCGGCAGGATCCCGGTGCTGGTGCTGGGGATGGGCCTGCTGCTCGCCGCCGTCGTCCTCGCGGGCGGCGCCGGGGCACATGACGTCGTGCGGGTGACCATCGGCCTGGTCCTGCTCGGCCTCGGCTGGTCGTGCGGGCTGATCTCCGGCTCGGCGATGCTCAGCGAGGCCGTGCCGCTGGAACACCGCGCCCCCGTGCAGGGCCTCTCGGACCTGCTGATGAACATCTGCGGCGCGACCGGCACCGTGATCGCCGGAGTGATCGTCGGCAGCCTGTCGTACGGCATGCTCGGCGCGTTCGTCGCGGTCGTGGTGACGGTCACCGGCGCCTGGCTCGCCTTGACCCACGCCCGAACCTGACCCACGCCCGAACCTGAGCCGCGCTCGAACCTGAGCCGCGACCGCCCTCACCGGCCGCACCCGGTCCACGCCCGGTTCTCACCGGGACCGAACCCGAGAGCGTGGCGGGGCCGCCGGGGCCGGGAACGAGGCCGGAACCGGAACCGGAACCGGAACCGGGAGCGTGACCGGGGGCCGCCGGGTGTCACTTGGCGTCGGCGTAGCACCTGACCGGGACGGCCTGCATGGGGAAGCGCACCGGGGTCGACCCGAACAGCAGCCGGGTCGCCTCCTCCGCGGCCCTGCCGACCGCCGCGACGACCTCGTCGGCCTGCCCGGCCGGGCAGTGCACCATCACCTCGTCGTGCTGGAAGAACACCAGCCTGGCCGGGTCGGGCAGCAGGCCGCGCAGCACGGCCATCAGCGCGAGCGCCCACTCGGCCGCGGTCGCCTGGACGACGAAGTTGCGGGTGAACCGGCCGCGGTCGCGGGCCGCGCGGGCTCCCTCGGGGCCGGAGACCAGCTCCCGCCACCTGGCGGAGGGCGGCGGCGAGGTGCGGCCCAGCCAGGAGCGGACCACCTTGCCCTCCTCCCCGGCGCGGGCGGCGTCCTCCACGAACCGGTGGGCGAGGGGGAAGCGCTGTCGCATCACGGCCAGCAGCCTGGACGCGTCCCCGCTGGTGCCCCCGTACATCGCCGACAGCATGGCGAGCTTGGCGTTTTCGCGCTCGCCGCCGAACGCCTTCGCCAGCGCCTGGTACAGATCGACCTGCCCGGCGGCCCTGGCCAGGCCGCCGTCTCCCGCCATGGCGGCCAGCACGCGCGGCTCCAGCTGGGCCGCGTCGGCGACGACGAGCGTCCAGCCCTCGTCGGCCACGACGACCTTGCGCATCAGCTTGTGGATCTGCAGGGCGCCGCCGCCGTTGGTGGCCCAGCGGCCCGTCACCACGCCGCCCACCACGTACTCGGGCCGGAAGCGGTGGTCGCGCACCCACTGGTCGGCCCAGGCCCAGCCGTGGAAGCTGTAGAACCGGGCCATCTCCTTGTAGGCGAGCAGGGGCGCGACCCCCGGGTGCTCGACCTGCTTGATGTCGTGGGCCCGGGTGGAGGCGACCGGCACGCCCGCCGCCTTGAAGGCCCTGACGATCTGCTGCGGGGAGTCGGGGTTGAACGGCGTGCCGAAGGCGGCGGCCACCTGGTCGGCGAGGGCCTGGAGCTTGACCGGCCGCATGCCGTGCACCGGGCGCGGGCCGAGCAGGCCGGTCAGCAGCTCGTCGTGCACGTCCTCCCGCCAGGGCATGCCCTCCTGGGCCATCTCCGCGGCGATCAGCGCCCCCGCCGACTCGGCGGCGACCAGCAGCCGGAACCGCCGGGGGTCGGCGGTGGCCTCGACCCGGCGCAGCTGGTCGGCGTACACCTCGGCGATCAGGTTCGCGTCCGGCGGGGGCGCCTCCTCCTCGAAGAGGGTGGCCTGCCGCACCTGCCCGGCGGAGCCGTGGTGGTCGTCGGGCACGGGGAGGCCGTGCAGCCGGGCGTAGGCGGCGGGGACGGACCTCGGCTCGCCGAACCGCCCCTCGTGGGCCAGGAGCAGGCCCTCGGTGAGGACCAGGTCGTGGCAGCGCGCCAGCCGCACCCCCGCCGCGAGCAGCGCGGGGTAGACCTCCCGCGTGTCGGCCCAGACCCAGCGCGGGCCGCGGGCCTCCAGCTCGCGGACGGCCGAGGCCAGATCGGCGACGGCCCCGGCGGGCTCGCCGTCCACACGCAGCACGCCCCCGCCCCCGGGAGCCGCCGCGACCGACACGTGCATGCCCCAACCCTGCCACGCCGGTACGACATTCCGGATCAGACGAGCGGGATGGCGATCTCGTCCTCCAGCGGGGGGTCGATCTCCTGCGGCAGGCAGCCGGTGGCGGCGAAGCAGCGGATCCTCAGCGTCTCGGGGGTCACCGAGACGTGCAGGAAGCTCTTGAAGAACGGCGGGGTGTCCCAGTCGGACAGCTCCGACAGGTAGCGGTGGAAGGTCCTGCCCACGGGCAGCCGCAGCGGCATCGGCCAGCCGCCGAGGATCCGGGCCGCCCACCTCATCCGCCGGGTGATCGGCACCTGCGGGGTGTCCCGCACCGGGGTGTTGCCGATCTGGCGGGACATCAGCGCCGCGCTCTCGTCGGGGGTGAGGTAGAGCCAGCGCATGCGCAGCCGGTCGCTGTAGAGCCTGCTGTAGAACGACAGCGAGTCGCCACGCAGCGGGTAGCAGCGGTAGTCGTCCTCGTCCAGGCCGCCGACGGTGACCCTCGGGATGGTGTGGGTGGCGTGCATGAAGGCCCCGGAGCCGCCCGCCACGACGTACTGGATGGTCCGCTCCCCGGCCTTGATCGGGAAGCGCTGGTAGTTGTGCACGTCGCCGCCGATCGCCGCGACGTAGTTGTGCGCGGGATCGGTGACGATGTCGTCGATGGTGCCGCCCCCGGCCAGCTTCGACGGCTTGTGGTCGTTGCGGGTGTAGATGGGCTTGCCGGTGATCAGCAGCTTGGGCCGGGGGTCGCGGGAGACCGTGCGCAGCCAGTCGGCCTGCTCCCTGTCGATGTCGCCGCGGATCCCGGTGTCCACGCCGACGATGAGCAGCCCCGGGGTCTCCATCGCCCAGTAGGGGGCGGGCTGCACGACCCGCTGCTCGGGCCTCGCCCGCCGCTCGCGCGCCTTGGCCAGCCGGGCCTCGTCGATCTTCTCCGGCTTGCGCCAGAGCAGGCCGCGCAGCCCCGAGGGCGACAGCTTGAACCCCTCGTTCTCGGCCGCCAGCGCCGGGGCGTCGCAGAAGACGCGCATGAAGCCGCCGAGCCCGTCGTACCAGTCGTGGTTTCCGGGGATCGCGTAGATCGGCGCCCGGTAGTCCTGGTACGGGCGGAAGAACTTGTCCTCGTACTCGTTGCCCGAGCCGGTGGGGTAGATCACGTCACTGGCGACGATCGCGAAGGAGGTGTCCTCGCCGATCTTGAGCATGCCCGGCACCACGGCGTACTGCGAGGCGTCGCCCTCCCCGGTGTCGCCGAGGACCAGGAAGGAGAACTCGGGGCCGACGTCCAGCGGGATGCGGAAGGAGGGATCGACACCCCGGTCCCGCTGGGAGCCCACCCAGCGCGCCCGCACCTGGCCCGAGGGGTCTCCGAACAGGATCGCGAGGACCTCGTTCCGCGACCGCCAGATGGTGCGCGGGTTCAGCCAGGAGAAGGTCTCCTTGCTGGGAAGCAGCTCCGTGAAGGTGCCCGTCTGGGCGCAGGACCAGCCCGCGCCCTCCTTCGACACCCGGGAGGAGGCCCCGCGCCCGCGTTCCGCCGCCTGTCCTATGTCAACCATGCCCCATATCTTGGCAATGATCTTACGAGGCCGCACACCCTCTTCCGGTATCGGGACCCGCCCGTCCGGAACTCGCCAGGCCACTCTCTGGAATATGGTTCTACCGTGTACGCCTACTGGGAGACGGTTCCGACCAGGTGGAAGGACAACGACGTCTACGGCCACGTCAACAACGCCGTCCACTACTCGATGATGGACACGGTGATCAACACCTGGCTGATCAGGACCGCGGGCCTGGACATCCACGGCGGCGACGCCATCGGCCTGTGCGTCGAGTCGCACTGCGTCTACCGGGCCTCGGTGTCCTTCCCCGAGGCCGTCAGGGTCGGGCTGCGGGTCGGCCACCTGGGCCGCTCCAGCGTCCGGTACGAGCTGGGCCTGTTCCGCGAGGACGGCGAGACGGCCGTGGCGGAGGGCCACTTCGTCCACGTGTTCGTCGACCGGGAGACACGCAGGCCCGCGGGGATCCCCGGACCGCTCCGCGAGGCCATGGAGAAACTCGTGGTCACCGGCTGACCACCCCAGCCGGACCCGGCCCGGCCTCCCCGCGCCCGTCACCTCCCCGGAGGAACGAGAACACCGGGATTGAGGATGCCCCCGGGGTCGAGCCGGTCCTTGATCCCGCGCAGGATCTCCACGCCCAGGTCGCCGATCTCGGTCGCGTACGCCTCCCGGTGGTCGCGTCCGACGCCGTGGTGGTGCGAGACGGTGCCCCCGGCGGCGACGATCGCCTCGTTCACCGACCGTTTGGCCGCCTCCCACTGCCCGACCGGGTCCTCGCCCTGCGCCGTGACGACCGTGAAGTACAGGGAGGCGCCGGTGCCGTACACGTGGGAGATGTGGCACATGACCAGCGGCGATCCGAGCGAGGCGTGCAGCGAGAGCCGTACGGCGTCGTAGAGGCGGGGCAGGTTGGACCAGAACCCGGCCGTCTCCAGCGTCTCGACGGTCGCCCCGGCGGCGAGCAGCGAGTCGCGCAGGTAGGGCGCGGAATAGCGCCCGTGGGCCCACGACTCCCCCGGCTCCGTGCCGAGGGGGACGCCGCCGAGGCCGGACAGCACGGCGGCGACCCGCTCCCGCAGGGCGGGCACCTCGGAGAAGCCCTCGTACCCGGCGATCGCCAGGCAGCCCGCGCCGGTCGGCGAGGCGCCGATCTCGCCGGGACGGGCCAGGCCGACCATCGTCTCGGTCTCGTCGGACAGGCGCAGCACGGTGGGCACGACGCCCTCCTGGACGAGGTGGCGCAGCGCGGCCGATCCCTCCGCGAACGACGCGAACCGCCACCCCTCGTAGACCCGCTCGGCGGGCGCGCGCCGGACGCGGAGCCGCAGGGAGGTGATCACCCCGAAGGCGCCCTCGGAGCCGAGGATCACCTGGCGCAGGTCGGGCCCGGCCGCCGACTTGGGCGCGCGGCCGAGTTCCAGGGTGCCGCGCGGGGTGGCCACGGTCATGCCGACCACCATGTCGTCGAAGCGCCCGTACCCGGCCGAGGCCTGGCCGCTGGACCGGGCCGCGGCGAAACCCCCCAGCGTGGCGTACTCGAACGACTGCGGAAAGTGACCTAGGGTGAACCCGTGCCCGGCCAGAAGCCGCTCGGCCTCCGGGGCCCGCAGTCCCGGCTCCATCTCGGCGACCATCGACTCCGCGTCGACGGCGACCAGCCGGTCCAGCCTGGCCAGGTCCAGCGCGACGACCCCGGCGAAGCCCTCCCGGGTCGCGACCAGGCCGCCGACCACGGAGGTCCCGCCACCGAACGGCACGACCGCGACCCGGTGCGCGGCGCAGGCCGCCAGCACCTCCAGCACCTCGTCGTGCGAGCCGGGCAGGACCACGGCGTCGGGGGCGTCCGAGCCGTCACCCGCGCGCATGCGCATCAGGTCGGGGGTGGACTTGCCCCGGGTGTGCCGGACGCGCGTCTCGTCGTCGGAACGTACGTGGCCGGCGCCGACGACACCGTGCAGCTCCGCCAGGACGGAGGGGGGAAGAGCCACGGCGGGCAGCCGCACCTCGCCGAGCCCGGCGGCCCGGTCCCGCCGCGGGCGCACGCCCAGCACGTCCTGGAGAAGTTTCCTGACCGGTTCCGGCAGGTCGGCGGCCTTGCCGGGGTCGCCCCAGCCGGACCAGAGCATGGGGCCTGCGGCACTTGTCGGATTTTCCACCCTTACACTGTGACACATGACGTCTATTCGTCACAATGTGGACGTAGAGAGCGACAACCGGGTCTTGGACGCCGCCCGCGAGGTGGTCCTCGCGGTGGGGGTGCGACGCACCACGCTCACCGACGTGGCGCGCAGGGCCGGGCTCTCCCGCATGACGATCTACCGCCACTGGCCCGACGTGCGCACCCTCGTCGCCGACCTGATGACCCGCGAGTGGGTGCGCGTCGCGGACCGGTTCGCGACCGGCGACCCGGTCACCTCGGCGGTGGCGGTGGTACGGGCACTGCGCGGCCACCCGCTCTGGCGGAAGATCGTCGAGGTCGACCCGGAGCTGCTCCTGCCCTACCTGCTGGACCGCAGGGGCGCGAGCCACGAGGCCATGCTCGCGCTCGTCGAGGCCGCGATCGTCCGGGGCCAGGAGGAGGGCACCGTGCGCCCCGGTGACCCGGCGAGGCTGTCCAGGGCCGTGCTGCTCACCGCCCAGTCGTTCCTGCTCTCCGGCCCGACCATGCTCGGCCCTGCCGGCGCGAACGACCCAGACGGCCCAGACGACCCTGCCGGTGCGAACACCCCAGACGGCCCCGACACCCCTGCCGGTGCGAACGACCCAGGCGACCCGGCAGACCCGGCCGGTGCGAACGACCCTGCCAGGGCGAACGCCCCTGCCGGTGTGAACGATCTGGACGACCTGGACGCCGAGCTCGCCACGCTCCTGGAAAGGTACCTGCGACCGTGAACTCCTCTCTCAACGCCGCCCGCCGCGAACGCGAGCTGGCCGAGGTGCGCGGCCTCGTGGTGGACGTGCTGGTGGTGGGCCTGGGCGCCACCGGCGCCGGGGCCGCGCTCGACGCGGCCTCCCGGGGCCTCTCCGTGGCCGCGATCGACGCCTACGACATGGCCTTCGGGACCTCCCGGTGGAGTTCCAAGATGATCCACGGCGGGCTCCGCTACCTGGCCAGGGGGCAGGTCGGGGTGGCGTACGAGAGCGCGGTGGAGCGCGGACGCCTGCTCGGGCGCACCGCGCCGCACCTGGTCAGGGCCCACCCCTACCTGCTGCCGCTGGTCCCCGAGGTCTCCCGACGTCACGCGGCGCTGGTGATGACCGGCTACCGCGTCGGCGAGGGGCTGCGCATCGCCGCGCGCACGCCTCGCCACCTCCTGCCCGGCCCCTCGCGGATCACCGCCGCGCAGGCCCTCGCCCTCGCCTCGCCGCTGACCTCGCGAGGGCTGCGCGGCGCCCTGCTGTCGTGGGACGGGCGGCTGGCCGACGACGCCCGCCTGGTGGTCACCGTGGCCAGGACGGCCGCCGCCCTGGGGGCGAGGATCCTGACGCGCTGCCGGGCGCTGGAGCTGTCCGGCGACGGCGCGCTGGTCCGCGACGAGCTCGGCGGGGACACCTTCACGATCCGGGCCAGGACGGTGGTCAACGCCACCGGCGTCTGGGCCGCCGGGCTGCACCCGGGCATCCGGCTGCGTCCCTCGCGCGGCACCCACCTGGTGCTGCGGCCCGAGACGCTGCCGGGCCTGGACGCGGGGCTGCACATACCGATCCCCGGGGAGAGCAACCGCTTCGCCCTGGTCCTCCCCCAGCCCGACGGGCGGGTCCACGTCGGCCTCACCGACGAACCGGTGGACGGCCCCGTCCCGGACGTCCCGCCGGTGCCCGAGGAGGACGTGACCTTCCTGCTCGCCATCCTGAACTCCGTGCTGGAGGAGCCGGTCCGGCGCGAGGACGTCGCCGGGACGTACGCGGGGCTGAGGCCGCTGCTCGCCGCCGAGGGCCACACCGCCGACCTGTCCAGGAGGCACGCGCTGCTGACCACGCCGGACGGGATGGTGACGATCGTGGGCGGCAAGCTGACCACGTACCGGCGGATGGCCGAGGACGCCGTCGACCGTGCCGTGTCACTGGGCCGGCTCGACGCGGGACGGAGCCGCACCGCGGAGCTCCCCCTCATCGGGGCCGTCCCGGCGAGCGGCCCCGAAGACCCCGACGGCGCGCGCATCGCGAACGGCACGAACGGCACGAACGGCGGGAAGGGCGCGGACGGCGAGGGCGACCGGGAGGCGGGCCGGCTGCTGGAGCGGTACGGGAGCGAGGCGGGCGCCGTACGGGCCCTGATGGCGGAGGACCCCTGGCTGGCCGAACCCGGGCCGACCGGGGTCACCGGGGCCGAACTCGTCTGGGCGGTCAGGCACGAGGGCGCCCTGGACGTGGACGACCTCCTCGACCGGCGGACCCGGATCGGCCTCGTCCCGCAGGACCGCGACGCGGCCCTCCCCCTGGCACGCGCCGCCCTGGCCTACTGACCCCGCGCCCGTACGCCGAAAGCCGTTGAACCGGAGAGAACGTCAGGACACCGGACCCCATTGGCATGCGCCGCACCGGCCCCGCGCCCGTACACCGGAAGCCGCGACCCGGAGAGAACGTCAGGACACCGGACCCCATTGCATGCGCCGTACCGGCCCCGCGCCCGTACGCCGGAAATCTCTGGACTGCCGGACCCTTCCGATGCGTCGCCATACCGGCCACACCGGCATAACCGGCCCCGCGCCCGCCGGGAGCGGTGAACCATGAGCCGTGAGCCGGGGAGGCCCGGTCACCGGATCCCCGAGGGCGCCCCGCGCGGGCGCATCGTTTTCACACGCCTATGATCGTTTCACTCTCGCCACTTCGATTCGCCTGTTAGGTTAGTCTTACCTAAGTCAGAGCGAGGAGAGAGCGTGAGCGCGGGACGTGTCGTGAGCGGGGCGGACAGGGCACCCAAGGGGTGCGCGCACCCACCGGGCTGCCACACCGGCGAGCTGCCGGTCTACGCCAGCGCGACCGTCGGAGCCCGCTTCTGGCTGCTCATCGAGCACTCCGGCCCCTGGGCCTCCCACCTGGAGGACTGCAACCTCCCCGAGGATGTTCACATCCTTATCAAACGAGCCACGCGGCTCGGCATCCGGCCCCAGCTGATCCGTCGTCCCGGACGCCGGAACCCCGAGGAAACCGGCATTCACGTCATGGTCGCCGACTCCGGCTCGGCGGAGCCGTGGATCGCCGAAGGCGTCATCGCAGGTCCGGACGATCTTAACCTTGACAGCGTGGTGGCCGGAGTGGTCCCGGAGTCCTGCATACTTGTGAGTGAGCCGGTTTTTCTGGTCTGCACGCATGCCAAGCGCAACGCGTGCTGCGCCCGCATTGGACTACCCCTAGCTCGGTCCTTGGCAAAAACATTGCCGGACACAGTATGGGAAACATCACATGTTGGCGGCGATCGATACGCCGCCAACCTCGTGTGCTTGCCACACGGGCTTTACTACGGCAGCATGTCTCAGGCTGCTGCGATCGCGGCAGCCGACGCGTACCGGTCCGGCGAGGTCATCCTCGACCGTTTCCGGGGACGCGCAGGCATCCCTGAGCCACTGCAGGCCGCTGAGCATTTCATCCGCATTCATACGGGTGATCTCTCGGTTGGCGGAGTGGCCGTGGAGTCCTCCAGGTTGGACGGCGCCGTCACCGAGGCATTTGTGCGCGGTAGTGGCGCTCGTTTTCGGGTAGTGGTTGAACCCATGACGCTAACAACGCCATGTGGTACGGCTTGCGCCGATACGATCACTACCTACCGGCTGGTCACGCTGGACAGGCTCACCCCTGTGCGGTACGCCACGTCCGCCCTGACCTGACCTGAGGGAACATCACGGCCAATCCAGGCGTTGGACCCAGGGACGTCACAAGCGTCTAATGCGGCATTAACCAGAAATACCTCTCACTATAAGGTGGTTTTCTCATGTCTCAGGTACGTCGGCAGACCGCCCGGCCTCGGCCCAGCTGGGGCTGGCAGGATGACGCCGCGTGCCGGGGCGAGGACCTCGTGCTCTTCTTCGGCCCCGACGGCGAGCGCCAGCCCGAGCGTGACATCCGCGAGCGTAAGGCCAAGGCGATCTGCGCCCAGTGCCCTGTTCGCGCAGAGTGCCTGGACTACGCGCTTTCCCGTCCGGAGAAGTACGGCACCTGGGGCGGTCTGAACGAGGACGAGCGCGCCTCCGAGCGTCGTCGTCGTATGCGCCGCGCCGCCAGCGCCGGCATCAGTGCCGTCGCCTGAGCAGTACCTCCACCCGGCTTCCCCCGCACGTGTGATCTCGCGCACCCCCTGCGAGATCACACGTTGTCGTGTCGGGCCCCGTTCGTGCGGCGCCCGGGGCGGGCGACCGCACGACGGGCTTTCCCCGAAGGTCAGGGCCTGTTGCGGCCCTGCTTCCGCATCTCCTTGGTGATGCTCTTCCACTTGCCCTGAAGCTCCTTGCGAAGCCGCGCGTCACTCCTGGACGCCATCCACGCGGCCTCCCTCTGGAGCTTGTTCCAGCTTTCCAGCCGCCGTTCGGGAAGCGTGCCGTCCTCGATCGCGGCGATCACGGCGCAGCCGGGCTCGCTGTCGTGGCGGCAGTCACCGAACCGGCACCGCTCGGCGAGCTCCTCCAGGTCCGAGAAGACCAGGTCCACGCCCTCGCCCATGTCGTACAGGCCGATACGGCGGATGCCCGGCGTGTCGATGACGAGGCCGCCTCCCGCCAGCGGGATGAGCTCGCGGTGCACGGTGGTGTGACGCCCCCGGCCGTCTCCGGCCCTGACCTGCTGGGTCTCCATGACCCCCTGTCCCGCCAGGGCGTTGACGAGCGTCGACTTGCCCGCGCCCGAGGCGCCGAGCACCACCGCAGTGCGCGTGCCGTCGAGGTATCCGCGGACGATGTCGACGCCCTCGCCCGTGACGGAGCAGACCGGGTGCACGTCCACCCCCGGCGCCGCCGCGGCGACCTCGTCCATCAGGAAACCGAGGCCGTCGCCGATCAGGTCGGACTTGGTGACGAGCACCACGGGACGGCCCCCGCTCTCCCAGGCGAGCGCGAGCAGCCGCTCGATCCTGCCCAGGTCGGCGGTGTCGGTGGCGTGCAGGGCGGGTTCGGCGACGAAGACGACGTCGACGTTGGCGGCGAGCACCTGCCCCCTGGAGTCTCCGGAGAGCCCGCCCCTGGAGACCCTGGCGACGCCGCCGCGCACGAACGCGGTGCGCCGGGGCAGCAGCGCCTCCAGCTCGAAACGGCCCTCGGCCAGGCGGCGGAGGCCGGCCCAGTCGCCGACGCAGGGCAGCGCCACGGGGTCGGCGGCGGCCTCGCGGCGCACCCTGGCGCCGTAGTCGGCCCGGAGATGGCCGGAGGCGGTGAGCACCTCGGCGGCACCGCGATCGACGCGGGACACGCGGGCGGGGGTCAGGCCCGCGGGAAGCTCGGCGGCGAAGGAGTCGTTCCAGCCGAGCGCGGTGAGAACGGATGAGGAAGAGACGATTGACGAAGACAACGTAAGCACCCTTGTGGAAGGCCGGGTGCCCTGTCGCGAATCGGCTAGGCGGGCACCCGAAGGTTGATGGACGGCAGGCTCACCAGAACAACCCGCATGCTCCCCACCTCCTGTCGCCTCGTGGCCGCGCGTCTCTCGAACGGCGTCTCCGGGAGAACTTTAGCGCAGCGTCTCCCGTCCGGCGCAAACCCATTTACGGTGTTTCCCGCGACCGCCCCCGAAAGGTCCGGGGTCGCCTCCGAAAGGTCCGCGGCCACCCCCGAGCCACCGAAGGGTCCGGCCCGGACACCGCCGTCGCCCGGCGCGCCCGGACCCTCGTCCCGCGCGGCGGGTTCCGGCCCCACGGCGGATCCCCGCGACGCCCGGCTAACGCGAGAACGCCCGGCCGGGAAGATCCCGGCCGGGCGTTCTCGTCCCGCTCGATGTGACCGATCGGCTGTCGGTCAGCGCGTCACCGCGCCCCGCAGACCCCCGGACCCGGCGACGTCACGAACCACAGGCCCCGCGGACCCCACGGACCGCGACGGTCACGGACCTCGGAACCCACGCACCCCACGGACCTCACGGCCCCGCGCGGGCCGTACGGACGGAGACCCCGCCGCGAGGGGCACGGTCACAGGCCGGGGGCCGGGAAGTGGGAGGTGAGCTCCCTGACCTCGCCGTGGACCCGGGTGATCACGTGCTTGGCCTCTTCCTCGTCCTTGGCCAGGGCGGTGACGACCTGGTCGATCCAGGCGCCGATCTGCCGCATCTCCGCGACGCCCATGCCCCTGCTGGTCACGCCCGCGGTGCCGATGCGGATGCCCGAGGGGTCGAACGGCTTGCGGGTGTCGAAGGGCACGCTGTTGTAGTTGGTCTCCAGCCCGGCCTTGTCGAGGGCCTGGGCGGCGGGCTTGCCGCCGATGCCCTTGGGGGTGAGGTCGAACAGGATGAGGTGGTTGTCGGTGCCGCCGGAGACCAGGTCGAAGCCCCGGCCCAGGAGCTCCTCGGCCAGCGCCTGCGCGTTCAGGACGACCTGGCGGGCGTAGTCCTTGAAGTCGTCGGTCGACGCCTCCTTGAGCGCCACCGCGATGGCCGCGGTGGTGTGGTTGTGCGGCCCGCCCTGCAGGCCGGGGAAGACGGCCTTGTTGAGGGCGGTGGCGTGCTCGTCGGAGGTGGCCATGAGCATCGCGCCCCGGGGGCCGCGCAGGGTCTTGTGGGTGGTGGTGGAGATGACGTCCGCGTGGCCGACCGGCGACGGGTGGGCGCCACCGGCCACCAGGCCGGCGATGTGCGCGATGTCGGCGGCGAGCACGGCCCCGACCTCGCGGGCGATCTCGGCGAAGGCCGGGAAGTCGATCGTGCGCGGGACCGCGGTGCCGCCGCAGAAGATCAGCTTGGGACGCTCGCGGAGGGCGATCTCGCGCACCTCGTCCATGTCGACGCGGCCGGTGTCCTGCCGTACGCCGTAACGGACCGGGTTGAACCACTTGCCGGTGGCCGAGACCGACCAGCCGTGGGTCAGGTGGCCGCCGAACGGCAGGCCCATGCCCATCACGGTCTCGCCCGGCTTCAGGAAGGCCAGGTAGACGGCGAGGTTGGCGGGCGATCCCGAGTAGGGCTGCACGTTGGCGTGGTTCACTCCGAACAGGGCCTTGGCCCTGTCGATGGCGAGGGTCTCGACCTGGTCGATGACCTGCTGGCCCTCGTAGTAACGCTTGCCGGCGTAGCCCTCGGAGTATTTGTTGGTGAGGACGGTGCCCGTGGCCTCGAGGACGGCCTTGGAGACGTAGTTCTCCGAGGCGATCAGCTTGACGGTGTCGGACTGCCGCCGCTCCTCGGCCTTGATGAGCTCGGCGATCTGCGGATCCACGCTGGAAAGAGCGCTCATGCGCCTTCACTCCCCTGTCATCGTCGACATCGCGCGAAGACCCAGGCGCTCGGCCTCCTCGCCCTTCCGCTCCCCGGTGGTCTCTCCCACCTTATGCGCCAGTCACGGCTTAGACGATAGCGGACTGGGCCCCGCGCCCGGCGCGACCTGCGCCCGCGACGGGCCAGAGCCGGTCGACCTCGGCGTTGAGGGTGGCCCCGATGAGCACGGCCAGCGCGGTGATGTAGAGCCACAGCAGCACGGCGATGGGGGCGGCGAGCGAGCCGTAGATGGAGACCGGCGAGAACCAGGCGGCGAGGACCGCGCGCAGCACGGCGGCGCAGACGATCCAGATGACGAGCGCGAGCAGCGCCCCCGGCAGCTCGCGCCACCAGCGGGTTCGTACGGGCACGCTCACGTGGTAGAGCAGGGTGAGGAAGATCACCGAGCCGATGACGACCACCGGCCAGTAGAGGATCTCGACCAGCACGGCGTAGTCGGCCGGCAGGGCCCCGCGCAGCGCGCCCGGCCCGAGGACGAGCACCGGCATCACCACCAGCCCGATCAGCAGGCCCGCGAGGTAGAACCCGAAGGACATCAGGCGGGTGCGGATGATGCCGCGCTCCTCGCCGAGGCCGTAGGAGACCGAGATCAGGTCGACGTAGACGAACAGCGCCCGCGAGCCCGACCAGAGCGCGAGCAGGAAGCCCAGGGAGATCAGCGAGACCTGGTTCTCGGGTTTCAGGACGTCCTGGAGAAGAGGGGTGACGACGGTGTCGACGGCGTTGTCGGTGAACAGCAGGTGGGCCTGCTGGTCGATCCAGACGCTGACGTTCTTGACCGTCTCCGGGCCGAACACCCGGGTCAGCTGGCCGAGCACGCCGATCAGGCCGAGCATGAACGGCGGCAGCGACAGCAGCGCGAAGAAGGCCGCCTCACCCGCCAGGCCGGTGACGCGGTAGGTGACGCCCGCGTTCGTGGTGGCGACGATCAGGGTCCACGTGTCGGTGCCGCGGATCCACGAGAGCAGCGCCCGCAGCCTGGCCCAGACGTCCGTGCCGCGGATCCACGCGAGACCGGAGCGCAGCCGCACCCGGGGCCCGCGCGGCGGGCGCCGCTCGGGCCCGGGCCGATGGGCCGGGGCATCAGTGGACGTCATGCCACACAACGGTATTCCTAGCCGCGCTTGATCACGAGTCGGGCGGGCAACGATCGAATCTCGCCCACCTGCCCGTGCCCCCGGTGGCGAAACCTACCGGGGGAACGCCCCGGCCTCGTCGGCGTCGACGATGCGCGCGCCCAGCGGCAGCAGGGAGACCGGGATCAGCTTGAGGTTGGCCAGGCCCAGCGGGATGCCGATGATCGACAGGAAGAGCGGGATCGAGGTGAGCAGGTGCCCGATCGCGAGCCAGATCCCGGCCACGACGAACCAGATCACGTTGCCGATGGCCGACAGCGCCCCCGCCTCGGGGTCGCGCACCACGGTCCGGCCGAAGGGCCACAGCGCGTAGGCGGCGATCCGGAACGACGCGATGCCGAACGGGATCGTGATGATCAGCACACAGCACACGATTCCCGCGAGGACGTAGCCGATCGCCAGCCAGATTCCCGCGAAGACCAGCCAGATGACGTTCAACAGCGTCCGCATGTATACGAGCATGTCAGGCGGGGCGTGACCGGTTCCATCCGGTGTGTCCTTGAGACGTCCCCTATCGAACCCCCGGCCCACGTGGGGCCGGGTCCCTTACCCCCAGGCCCGCGTGGGGCCCGTCCCTTACTCCCACGGCCCACGTGGGGCCCGTCCCCTTGCTCCCAGGCCCGCGTGTGGCCCGGCCCTTACTCCCGTTCTCTCACCCCGGCCCGAGCGGGGCCCGGCCCTTGCCCGGGGGCCCGGCGAAGGCCTGGGCGATCGCGGTCCATGTACGGGCGGTCTCGCCGCGCACCAGCAGGGACGTGTCGGCGAGGTGGCGGCGCCGGACCACCAGAAGGCAAAAGTCAATCATGGAGCCGCGGACCACGTCGGCGGCGCCCGGGGGACCGGCCTCCCAGGGCGAGCCGTCGGGCATGGTCAGCTCCACCCGTACCGGGCGCGACGGCGGCTCCAGGCCGCGCACCGCGAAGCCGTACGGCAGGGCGCGCACCCCGAGCGTCGCCACGTGCCTGAGCCTGGCGGTCGGCACACGCGTGACGCCGAGCGCGTCCGCCACGTCCTGCCCGTGGGCCCAGGTCTCCATCAGGCGCGCGGTGACGAAGGACGCGGCCGACATCTCGGGCCCGTACCAGGGCAGCCTGGCACCGGCGTCCAGCCGGGCGAAGGACTCCAGGCCCCGGGCCCTCGCCTCGCGGAACCACTCGTGGAGCTGGGCGGCGGTCAGGCCGCGCGAGGCGGCGGCGAGCTCGTCCACCGCGGAGTCCCCGCGGGCGAGGAACGCGGGCAGGGCCGCGCGGAAGGCCCCGGGGTCGTCGGCGGAGACGGTGGCGGCGTCGTCGAACCAGGCGAGGTGGCCGACCTGGTCCCGGACCGCCCAGCCCTCGGCCGGGGTGGGCAGCTCCCACTCCTCGGGACCGAGCCCCTCGATCATGGCGTCGAACTCGGCCGTCTCGGCGCGCAGGTCCGCCAGCAGCTCGTCCATCAAGCCCATGACGCCTCCCTGTCGCGGCCCAGACCAGGGTAACCGAGTGATGTTCTAGAAGGAACAGCGCAGAATGGACCCATGATCTGCGAGGACTGCAAGGAGCGACGGCACGAGAAGTGCCGGGGAGGCTCGTGGTGCGACTGCCAGCACCAGACAAAAACCCGCCAAGAGAATGATCACCGTGGTTCCGGGCAATCTGGGCGAAAGCCCTCCGAACCACGCGTGAACTGGCTGGGAGAGGGGTGACCTGCGGACACCTCCGCGACGATGATCAGCCACCGTACCCACAAGGCCCGCGACGGCCGGCAAGGCGCACGTGAGGGCGGGTTCCGAGCGCCACGTCACTTCTTTCCGCTTCCTTTGGAACGGCAGGCGACGGCAGGCGACGGCATGACCGGCCGAGGGCCTGCCGGGGGCGCGTGACCACCTCATATTTGGTCTGGACGTCACTCTTCACTCGGCGACTTCTCACCCCATCCCCGCGGCGGCGGAAAGTCCAGCCCTGACGACGACCGAAAAATCCGTACCGACGACGGTGGCGGCGGGAGGTCCAGTCCTGACGGCCACGCAGAATCGTCCTGTGCCTGCACTGGTGAATCGTCCTGTGCCTGCACTGGTCTTGACGGCGGCGCAGAGTCACGCATTCCACTCAGCGGCGGCGAGATGTCCCGTTCTTGCGGTGGCTCGTAACTGTAGGGATTTTGCATAGGCGGCGGCGCCGAGTTGCCCCATTTTTGTTCTACATGGAGCGGATTTTGGTTTAAATTCAGCCAATCTCCGTAGCCAGACTGCCCGTAGGGGGCTTGCCCATAGCTGGACTGCCCATAGCCAGAATCAGAAGAACCACCATATTTGGCACCAGATAACGGTTTTTGGGCCCAATGCGCCGATTGCGTCACTCGCCTCGAAGCCGGAGTGTTATCCCAAACAAACCAGCCGACGCCCCCGAAGAATGGAATTGCCAGCAAGATCCAAACCCATAGGGGCGCAGTCGCCGCAGACAATACCCAGAGGGTATACACACTTACAACCACGGAGACCGACAGAAGGGCAGCCGTCGACCACCCGAAGCCCGTCCTGAATTTTGCCACCTCTTCAATGAAGGTGACGAAGAGCGTCCCCAGGAGGAGTAAAGAGAAAAGCGCGATCAACAGTAGTACGATACGTGAGACTATCGGCCACTCGTGGAATTGAAGCCGGCCCGGAGCAAAGGGCGCCGTGAATTCACTCCACCAACCGCTGAACGCCCCCAGCTCCTCGGACAGGTCCATAGCCTCAGCCAGCCAATTCCTTGCCGGCCTGAACCACTGCGACGACACATTGTCCGAGACGACGAACTGGAACAGGGCGACAAGCCCCCCTACCGCTCCAAGGACATCGAGGAGCACCCTACGCAGTTTGCCTTTCCTGGTGGCGTTTTCCTCGTCAGGCATCTCGGCCTCCGTTCTACTGCATTGACTCTAGCGCTCAGCAAGCGTCTTCGAGCGTGCCGTGACGGCCGGCCGGACCGCGCGACCTCCCGTTCCCGCTCATGAGCGCGAGAACGAAAACGGTCCGCAGAAAACCCGGAGTTTCGGGCAAGGCAGCGGAGTACCGGCCGCGAAGGGAGCCCTACACCGGCGGCCACCGGCGGCCATAGCGTCGCCGACTTCGAGCTGTACCGGCAGCTCGGTGGCGTTTGGTCAACGCTCGATCTGGCGCACCTCGGTGCGGGCCCTGTGCAGCTTCTCGTAAGCCTTCCTGGCTTTCTCGGCTTCGGCTCGGCCGTTGTACCAGGAGGTTTGCACCTTGGGGAACCACTCGCCCAGCTTGTCGGGGTGCTTGAACAGGTAAACCAAAGCAGAGACCGTCCCGGCTCCCCCGGCACCGCCCAAGATTAACTCCAGCGTGAGCGGCGAGTTCATCGAGATCCTGTGAACTTGGACGCTGGGGCCGACGAACGTTCCGACTGCTCGCAGAAAAGTACGCAGCGCGGTCTCGAGCAGGGATCTCGTCAGGGCGTCCGGCAGGGTGTCCCTGAAGCTTTTAAGCTGCACGGCTCTGCCGATGCGGTCAATTGCTTCCATGAGGGCCTGGATCAGTTCGTCCACTTCACCCAGCGTCGGCTTGTGCCCTTCCACCGCGAACTTGATGACAACTTCAAGGTGCTTCCCGGTCAGGGAGCCACGAACCGATACCTCCGTCACAAATTTCAGATCGTAGCGTCTTGAACACTGAAGGGGTGCCCGATGCGAACAGACTGCATCGACTGCGGCACCCCGGAGAAGACCACGGTTTCCCACCGATGCCGGGCCTGCCACAGCAAGCGGTCAGCCGAGCAGGCTGCCGCCAGTGCTGTCACCGGAAACGTTTGCCGGGTCGAATGATCACGCGGCGAGTGGAAGGAGGCGTCCGCCGAAGCAGACGCCCTTTTCGCTGCGAACGCGGGCGTGTTCTTGGCGTTGGGCGGCCAGGAGGTCGGGGTGGCGGAGATCGGCGTTGCGCCAGCGTATGTACGTCTTGATGTACAGGTGGCCGAAGGGCACCGAGCCGCCGTCCCAGCGGCCCACCGTGCGCATGAACGCCTTGGTGCCTGTGGTCCGACCGAGATGGACTGCGGCTCCTGACTCTCTTGCCACTCCTGCCACTCCTGCCCCTTCGGCGCCCCGGAGCGGGCCCGGTTCCCCGCGCCCGCGCCTCCCCCGCCCACCCCCTAATCCACCCCCTGATGCACCCCCCGATCCACCCCCTGGTCCACGTCTGAGTCCCAGATAGTGGACCTGACGTTGGACATCCACGAGGGCCGGGGTATCGTCGTAGACATGCCAGCGGACCCATTGCTCGTCGTGCGACGCCACGTCGACCTCCTGCGTGTCCGCAGTGCCATCTGTTGTGACGTCCGTTAACCGTCGCCCCCTGCTGATTTCACCCAGCTCGGCCGCGTAACAGGCGTCCTCTTCTGAGTAATCGACCCCCGCACTCGACGATGAGGCGGGAGGTGCCGCCCGTGCGCGTCCGGAAATCATTCCATCGAGCCACAATAAGGACGCGCGCATGACGACCCCTGCCCGGTCGGCGAATCGACATCACAAGCGCCCGCGCGGCGAAGGTCAGTGGGCTCTCGGTTACCGCGAGCCGCTGAACAAGAACGAGGAGAACAAGAAGAACGACGACGGCCTCAACGTCCGTCAGCGGATCATCGACGTCTACTCCAAGCGGGGCTTCGACTCCATCGACCCCGCCGACCTGCGCGGCCGGATGCGCTGGTTCGGGCTCTACACCCAGCGCAAGCCCGGGATCGACGGCGGCAAGACCGCGATCCTGGAGCCGGAGGAGCTCGACGACCGCTACTTCATGCTCCGCGTCAGGATCGACGGCGGCAAGCTCAACCTGGCCCAGCTGCGCGTCATCGCCGACATCTCCAACCTCTACGGCCGGGGCACCGCCGACGTCACCGACCGGCAGAACATCCAGCTGCACTGGATCGAGATCGAGGCCGTCCCCGACATCTGGGAGCGCCTGGGGTCGGTGGGCCTGTCCACCACCGAGGCCTGCGGCGACACCCCGCGCGTCATCCTGGGCTGCCCGCTGGCCGGGATCGACACCGACGAGGTCATCGACGGCTCCGAGCAGATCCGGGAGATCTACGACACCTACATCGGCGACCCGGCCTTCTCCAACCTGCCGCGCAAGTTCAAGTCCGCGGTGAGCGGGTGCCCGGCGCACTGCACCGTGCACGAGATCAACGACGTGGCGTTCGTGGGCGTCGTGAACGAGAGCGGCGAGCGCGGCTTCGACCTGTGGGTGGGCGGCGGCCTGTCGACCAACCCGATGCTGGGCAAGCGGCTGGGCGTCTTCCTCACCCCGGACCAGGTCGCCCCCGCCTACGGCGGCGTGATCGGCATCTTCCGCGACTACGGCTACCGCCGCCTGCGCCACCGGGCCAGGATCAAGTTCCTGATCAACGACTGGGGTCCCGAGAAGTTCCGCGACGTCCTGGAGAAGGAGTACCTGGGGTACGCCCTGCCCGACGGCCCCGCGCCCGAGCGGCCGCGCGGCGGGCGCCGGGACCACGTGGGCGTCTTCCCGCAGAAGGACGGCAACTTCTACGTCGGCTTCGCCCCGAAGGTCGGCCGCCTCGACGGCGACAAGCTGCACCTGATCGCCGACATCGCCGAGCGGCACGGCTCCGACCGGGTGCACACCACGGTCGAGCAGAAGATGGTCATCCTCGACGTGGCGCCCGACAGGGTCGACAGCCTCGTCGCCGAGCTGGAGGCCGGCGACCTGCGGGTCAACCCCTCCACCTTCCGCCGCCAGACCATGGCGTGCACCGGGATCGAGTTCTGCAAGCTCGCCATCGTCGAGACCAAGGTCACCGCGGCCAGCCTGATCGACGAGCTGGAGCAGCGGCTGCCCGACTTCAAGGAGCCGCTCACGATCAACGTCAACGGCTGCCCCAACTCCTGTGCCCGCATCCAGGTCGCCGACATCGGCCTCAAGGGCCAGCTCGTCGTCAACGACGAGGGTGAGCAGGTCGAGGGGTTCCAGATCCACCTGGGCGGCTCGCTGGGCGTCAACCCCGGCTTCGGCCGCAAGGTCCGCGGCCTGAAGACCACCTCGGAGGATCTTCCCGACTACGTGGAGCGCGTGCTCCGCAACTTCGAGAAGCAGAAGGACGAGAACGAGACCTTCTCCGACTGGGTGCAGCGCGCCGACGACGCGGACCTGAAGTGAACGGCCGGTCCGCCGGTCGGCCGCGGACGAGCGGGACGGGGAGGAACGGATGAGCGAGCGAGCCGTTCCCTTCCACTGCCCGTACTGCGGTGAGGAAGACCTGGAGCCCTACGAGGGCGACGGCGGCTGGTACTGCCGGTCGTGCGTGCGCGCCTTCAAGCTGAAGTTTCTCGGAATCGGGGTGCGCTCGTGACGCGCGGCGAGCCCGGCGCGGCGAACGTGACGGCCGCGATGACCTCTCCGGCCGGAGAGGTCACCGCGGCCCGCACGGCCCGCCCGGCGGGTCCCGGCACGACGACGAGCGCAGATGTCCGCGCGGCACGACCTGCCCGCGCGGCGAATGAGGATTGGGTGAACGAGCGATGACACTGGTGGACATCGAAGTCGGGTTACGTCAGCAGCGGGGGACGCTCGATCTGCAGGAGATCGTCGAGTCCGCCGCGCGGTTCCTGGAGGACGCCTCGGCCCTGGAGATCATCCGCTGGGCGGCGGCGACCTTCGGCGACCGGCTCTGCCTGACCGCCTCGATGAGCGACGCCCTGCTGATCGACCTGGTCAGCCGGGTCAAGCCGGGCGTGGACGTGCTGTTCATCGACACCGGGTACCACTTCGCCGAGACGATGGGCACCCGCGACGCCGTCCAGCAGGTCTACGACGTGAACGTGATCGACGTGAAGCCGTCCCGCACGGTGGCCGAGCAGGAGCGCGACCTGGGGCCGCGCCTGTTCGGGCGCAACCCCGACCTGTGCTGCTACCTGCGCAAGGTCGAGCCGCTCAACCGCGCCCTGGAGCCGTACCTCGCCTGGGTCTCCGGCATCCGCCGCGACGAGGCCGTCACCCGCGCCGGGATCAAGGTCGTCGAGTGGGACGCCAAGCGCCAGATGGTCAAGATCAACCCGATCGCCAGGTGGACGCAGGAGGACGTCGACAACTACATGGCCGACAACGGGGTGCTGATCAACCCGCTGCACTACGACAACTACCCCTCGATCGGCTGCGCCCCCTGCACCCGCCAGGTCGCCCCGGGAGAGGACCCGCGCAGCGGCCGCTGGGCCGGCATGGGCAAGACCGAGTGCGGGCTCCACATATGACGTGGCGTGCCACCGGCACGGCTCCCGCGATGCCGCTGGTCGCGGTGGCACACGGGTCCCGTGACCCGCGCGCCGCCGCGACGGTGGAGGACCTGCTCGACCTGGTACGGGACGCGCGGCCCGGGCTCCTCGTCCGCACCGCCTACCTCGACCACGCCTCCCCGACGCTCCCCATGGCGCTGTCGGGGCTGGCCGAGGCGGCGGTGCTGCCGCTGCTGCTCACCGAGGCCTACCACAGCCGGGTCGACATCCCCGGCGCGCTGGCCGAGGCGACGGCCCGCAGGCCCCTGCTGCGGGTGCGCGCGGGTGCCACCCTGGGCCCGCACCCGCTGCTGGTCGGCGCGCTGGAGCGGCGCCTGGCCGAGGCGGGCGTGGAGCCCGGCGAGTCCGGCACCGCCGTGGTGCTGGTCTCGGCCGGTTCCAGCGACCGGCGGGCCAACGCGACGGTCGCCGGGATCGCCGGGGACTGGGCGAGGCTGCGCGGCTGGCGGTCGGTGACCGCCGCCTACGCCTCGGCCGCCGGCCCCACCCCCGAGGAGGCCGTGCTGCGCCTGCGCCGCTCGGGAGCCTCGCGGGTCGTGGTCGCCCCCTACCTGCTCGCCCCCGGCCACTTCGCGGACAAGATCCGCCGCGAGACCCTGGCCGCGGGCGCCGACGCCGTCGCCGACGTGCTGGGCGCCGCCCCCGAGGTGGCGGCGGTGCTGCTCGAACGCTACGAGCGGGCCGCGTCCCGGCACAGGGTCCTGGCCACCGCCTGAGCCCCGGCGGGGACGGAGCCGCTCAGGGGTTGCCCGGAGGGGTGGCGCCCTGGCCCCCGCAGCTCAGGCGGACCATCTCCCCGGTGCGCGGATCCAGCTGGCGTATGTTGTCCCGGCAGACCGGGTAGATCACTTCCCGCACCACGACCGACCACTTGAGAGGGAAGGGCTCCGCTTCGGCGAGTCGCTCTTCCCAGCCCTCGAAGAAACCGGCCATTCCCTCGGCCAGCTCACCGCCCGTCCTGCCCGCAGCGTCGATCTCGCCGGGCAGTACGGCCGCGGACACGGTTCGCCCCCCGGTCAGGTGATCCGCGCCCTGGGTCTCCCTGATGACCATGGGGTATCCGTCGGGACCGGTTCCGCAGAGCTGCCTGCGGGGAGGACCGTCGCCGACCCAGACGATCACCCGCCGCAGTGGCCCGGAGCAGTAGACGTTCACCCCCAACGAGTTGTTCCCGGATCCGATCTGCAGCTCCTCGCGTGTCCCGCCCGTCCTGTAGTTGCCGCTCGCGATCTCACGCAGGGGGTGCGGCTCTCCCAGAGGCCGTGACGTCGTCGGGATGGTGGGGGACGGCCGGGCCATGACGCCGGTCCAGATGTCCAGGTCGTCGGCGACGCCGCCCGCGGACGTGTTGAGGGCCACCGCGGCGACGAGGACGGCCGCGACCGCTCCGGCCGTCGTCCAGCGGCGGCGCCGGATCGCGCGGACGCGCCGGTGGACGTCGGCGACGGTCACGCCCCTGTTGTGCCCCTCCCTCCCGTCCCCGTCCCCGTCCCCGTTCAGGATCTCGCGCAGCTCGGACTCGGTGATCGTCATCTCGGTTCCCCCGTGGTGATCGCGGCGACGGCCGCGGGATCGACGCGCAGTTTGCGCAGTGCCCGGCTGGCCTGGCTGCGTACGGTCGCCACCGAGCAGCCGAGGATCTCGGCGATCCGCTGGTCGGGCAGGTCGGCGAAGTAGCGCAGGACGATCACGGCCCGCTGCCTGCCGGGAAGCCCGGCCAGGGCCTGGCGGACCGCCTCCCGCGTGGCCAGCGCGTCCATCGCGTCGCCGTCCGGCACCTCGGGGAGGACCTCGCTCGGCGTCTCTCCGCGCCACCTGCGCCGCCACCAGGTGGCGTGGGTGTTGACCAGGATGCGGTAGACGTACGGGTCCGGATCGTCGCCCACCCTCCGCCAGGCGAGCCACGCCTTGGCCAGGGCCGTCTGCAACAGGTCCTCCGCCGTGCCCCAGTCGCGGCACAGCAGGTACGCGGCCCGTAACAGACGGGCCGAGCGTTGCTCCACGTAGTGCTCGAAGTCGGCCCGATCTCGCATCGGGGGATCCTCACTGCTCGGTGTATGTCACCGATCACTACGCCCCGGAGAGCCCGGGACGTTGCACGCGTCCCGGGCTTCGGTCGTGGAAGGCACGGCAGGCACGGCAGGCGCGGCAGGAGTCCTCCACGCGGGAGGGAGGGTGGTCGGGCCCTGATCAAGCCCGCGAGTTCCCCGCGCGGGGAGGGAAGACCGCTCCGGGCGCGATGACACGCGCGTGGTTCGGCCTGCGAGTTCTCCGCACGGGAGGGCGGGAGGGGAGGGCGGGGCCGCCGTCAGTAGCGGGGTGGCTGCGGGGGGTGGGGAGGCTGGGGCGGCGCCGGGGGCCACTGGGGTGTGTGCGGGTGCGAATGCTGTGGGTGCTGCGGGTGCTGCGGGTGGAGGTGGTGGTAACCCGGCCCGGTCTGGTGGCCGTACTCGCCGGTGAGCTCCCGCAGCTCGTCCCACTGCTTGCGCCAGGCGGCTATGGCCTTCTTGAGGGGCTTGGTCTTGGAGTCCCCGACCACCTTGACGTCTCCCATGAGGACGTAGGCGGTGACGCGGACGAGCGGCGCGTTCGTGCCCGGAGGCGCCTCGATGACCTGGACCTTCTTGTCCCCCATGACGGCGATGCCGTCGAGCTCGACGTCCACCCCGTCCGGGACGATGATCTTCACGTTGCCCATGACCGCGGTGGCCATGATGTCGACCACTCCCCCGGTGCGGACCTCGGCCTGGCGCAGGTCCAGCAGGACGTCGCCCATCACGGCGACGGCGCCGAGCGGCTTGTCGATCCGCCACGAGCCGCGCCGCTTGGAGCTGCTCATCACCGCCACGAACCAGCGCCGCACCTGGCCGCGCTCCGGCGGGGGCGGACGGTAGGCCGGCACGGGTGCCGGATGCCCGCCGGGCAGGTCCGAGGTGATCACCGCCAGCTCCGCCTGGGTGCGGGCGTTGTAGGCCGCCTCGGTGCGCTCGGTCAGCTCCCCGAGGGTGAGGCGGCCTTCGACGGAGGCGACCCGCAACCGCTCGACGATGGCTTCCCGCTCCGCGTCCGAGACCCGTATTTCCCCGGGATCATTCATGACTCACAACATATCGCGAGTTGCCCCGATAGAGGATCCCTCAGCAGAAGGAAACCCGACAAACACCTCGGATGACGGCTTCCCGCCGGGCACGGGCGGCGTAGGACCGAGGGCGGACGACGGCTCACCGCCGGGCGCGGGCGGCGTACGGCCGAGATCGAAGGACGGCTCCCCGACCGGGCGCGGACAGCGTAGGACCGAGAGCGGACGACGGCTCACCGCCGCACGCGGGCGGCGTGCGGCCGACGGCTCCCCGACCGGGCGCGGACAGCGTAGGACCGAGAGCGGATGACGGCTCATCGCCGCACGCGAGCGGCGTGCGGCCGAGATCGGAGGACGGCTCCCCGACCGGGCGCGCGGGCGGCGTACGGCCGAGCCGGTGGGGCACGCCATATGATCCGGAGACATGTACCGAGAACTCCTGGACGCGGTGGCGGCCAACGACGCCGAGCGGGCCGAGCGGCTGCTGCGGGACGGCACGGGCGCCGACCCCGACGGCGCGGAAGAGCCCACCGCCCTTTACCTGGCATCGAACCAGGGCCGCGTGGCCGTCGTGCGCGCCCTGCTGGCCCACGGAGCCGACCCCAACCGGATCAGCGGCGGCGAGGACGGGGGACTGCCCCTGTCCGCCCCCGCCGCCCTGGACCGCGTCGAGGCCCTGGAGGCGCTGCTGGCCGCCGGTGCCGACGTGTCGGGGCGGGAGGCCGGCGGGTGGACCGCCCTGCTCTGGGCCGCCGCCAACGGGAGGGACGACGCGGCTCGTACGCTGCTCGCGGCCGGGGCGAGCCCCGAGGAGGCCACCGAGACCGGCGACACCGCGCTCACCCTGGCCACCCGGCGCGGCGCCCTGGGCGTCGTGCAGACGTTGCTGCGGGAGGGCGCCGAGGCCGACCGGGCCGACGGCGACGGCGACACGCCGCTGTCCATCGCCTACGACTGGCTGGGCACCCAGCTGGAGACCGCGCTCCTGGAGCAGCTCACCGAGCAGGTCCCCGAGGACTCTCAGTTCGTCGTGGGCCGCAGCAGGGCGAAGGACGGCACCGACCTGGTGACCGTCGCGGCTGCGGGCCCCGACGGGACCCGCCTGGCCGAGCTCACCTGCCAGCGCGGGCACGCGGCCGTCGCCACCCTGCTGGAGGACGCCACGGGCGAGCGGCTGCCGTTCGACGACCTGGTCGAGCGGGCGATGCCCTACCGGGACCTCGACGAGGAGGCCGAGACCTGGTGGACCGTGGCCAGCTCGCTGAGCAAGCGCGGCGACGGGGAGACCTTCGACGCGGTGACGCGGCTGTGCTCCAGCGAGGATCCGCGCAAGCGGGAGTTCGCCGTCGACGTGATCGCCCAGTTCGGCTTCACCGAGGACGAGAAGCCCTACCTGGAGGAGACGCTGCCGATCCTGCGGCGGATGGCGGCCACCGAGGGCGACGAGCGGGTGCTGCGCTCGGTGCTCGGCGCGCTCGGCCACCACGCCGACCCGCGCGCCCTGCCCGAGGTGCTGGAGATCATCACCGCCGACGGGTGGACCCGCACCCAGGCCGACCCGGCCGCGCTCGCCGCCGTCCTGCCCCCGGGCCACGCCGAGGGGCTCGCGCTGCTCGTCTCCATGACCGAGGACCCCGACGCGGAGGTACGCGACTGGGCCACCATGGGGCTGGCGGGCCTGTCGGAGGACCCGAAGGACAGCGAGCGGATCCGCGACGCGCTGGCCGCCAGGCTCGACGACGAGGACCTGAACACGGTCGCCGAGGCCACCCGGGGCCTGGCCACCCGGGGCGACGCGCGGGCCCAGCGGGGCGCCGACCGCGTGCTCGCCGAGAGTGACGAGGACGACGACTACATCCGCGATCTGGTCAAGAACCCCTGACCCGCCGGGCGGGCGCCCCCCGCCCGGCCACCTCCCGGCGTCGCCGGGACGGGCGCTGGCCATCCGTACGGCCGGGGCAGGCACCGACCACCCATACGGCCGGGACGGGCGCTGGCCGCCCGTGCGGCCAGGGCGGGCATCGGCCACCCGTACGGCCAGGACAGGCATCGGCCACCCATGCCGCCAGGACGGACGCCAGCCACCGTACGGCCGGGACGGACGCCAGCCACCCGTACGGCCAGGGCGGGCATCGGCCACCCGTGCCGCCAGGAGGGGCGCCAGCCACCCGTACGGCCGGGACGGGCGTCGATCACCCGTACGGTCAGGACGAGCGCCGGTCACCCGTGCGGCCGGGACGGACGCCAGCCACCCGTACGGCCGGGGCGGGCGCGGGCCGCCGTACGCGCCCCCCGACCGGCCGTGTACGGCGGGATGAACTTCCGGCAACCGGTGTCCAACTATGGACGAAAATCGGATATAGCGCCCGTTAAAGGGCGCCAACCCCGCAGAAGGATGTTGAGATAGGCACAGGAGCCGGCGACGAGCCGGATGATCCACCGGAGGCCGCACGTGACCCATGACGTCTTCAACCAGGCCCACCCGCTCACCGGGCACGACGTGTCCGCCGACGCCGCCCTGATGGACGGACTGGCCCGCGAGGGCGCGGGATGGGCCACCGGGGAACTGCGGCGGCTCGGCCTCCTCGCCGGCTCCGAGCAGGCCCAGGACTGGGGACGGCTGGCGAACGAGCACCCGCCCGTCCTGCGCACCCACGACCGGTACGGGCGGCGGATCGACGAGGTGGAGTTCCACCCCGCCTGGCACGAGCTGATGACCGTCGCCGTCGACAACGGCATGCACGCCACCCCGTGGTCGAGCGCCAGGCCGGGCGCGCACATGGCCCGCGCCGCCAAGTTCTACGTCTGGAGCCAGGTCGAGGCCGGGCACGGCTGCCCGATCTCGATGACCTACGCCTCGATCGCCGCGCTGCGCCACAGCCCGGCGCTCGCCGCCGACTGGGAGCCCCTGCTCGCCTCCCGGAGCTACGACTTCGGGCTGCGCCCGCCGCTCGGCAAGCGCGGCGTGCTCGCCGGGATGGCGATGACCGAGAAGCAGGGCGGCTCCGACGTGCGCGCGGGCACCACCCGCGCCGAGCCGCAGGCCGACGGGAGCTACCTTCTGACCGGCCACAAGTGGTTCAACTCCGCCCCGATGTGCGACGTGTTCCTCGTCCTCGCCCAGGCCCCCGGCGGGCTGTCGTGCTTCCTGCTCCCCCGCGTCCTTCCCGACGGGACCCGCAACGCCGTCCACCTCATGCGGCTGAAGGACAAACTGGGCAACAGGTCGAACGCCAGCGCCGAGGTGGAGTACCACGGCGCGACGGCCTGGCTGGTGGGCGAGGAGGGCCGGGGGCTGCGGACCATCCTGGAGATGGTCAACATGACCCGGCTGGACTGCGTGATCGGTTCGGCGGCCGGCATGCGGTACGGCGTCACGCAGGCCGTCCACCACGCCAGGAACCGCGGCGCGTTCGGCAGGAGGCTCGCCGACCAGCCGCTGATGCGCAACGTCCTGGCCGACCTGGCCCTGGAGTCGGAGGCGGCGACCGTCCTGATGACGCGGCTGGCCGGGGCCACCGACCGGGCCATCGCCGGCGACCAGGCCGAGGCCGCGCTGCGCCGCACCGCGCTGGCCGTGAGCAAGTACTGGGTCTGCAAGCGCGCCCCGGTCCACGCGGCGGAGGCGCTGGAGTGCCTGGGGGGCAACGGCTACGTCGAGGAGTCGCAGATGCCGAGGCTGTTCCGCGAATCGCCGCTGAACGGCATCTGGGAGGGCTCGGGGAACGTCGCGGCGCTGGACGTGCTGCGCGCCCTGGGCCGCGAGCCCGAGGCCCAGGAGGCGTTCTTCACCGAGGTCGCGCTCGCCGCCGGGGCCGACCGGCACCTGGACGCCGCCGCCGACCGCCTGCGCAAGTCCCTCGACGACACCACCGACTTCGAGATCCGGGCCCGGCGCGTCGCCGAGGACATGGCGCTGGTGCTGCAGGGCTCCCTGCTCGTCCGGCTGGCTCCCCCGGCCGTGGCCGACGCCTTCTGCGTCTCGCGGCTGTCCGGCGACGCGGGCCGCGCCTTCGGCACCCTGCCCACCGGCCTGGACCTGGACGCCCTCATCGAACGCGCCTCGTTCTGACCTCTGTCCTCCGGGTTCCGGGACGGCTCCTCCGGGTTCCGGAACAACCGGGCGCTCCGGGTCACGGCCAGGTGACGACGCCGAGTAGGGTCGTTCATGGCCAACGGTTCATGATCGAAAGGACAATCGCCATGGCGACGACACGTACCGCGACGACCCAGTGGAAGGGCGCGCTGCTCGACGGTTCGGGCAGCGTCTCCCTCGACTCCTCGGGGGTGGGCACGTTCGACGTGTCCTGGCCCTCGCGCGCCGAGCAGGCCAACGGCAAGACCTCCCCCGAGGAGCTCATCGCGGCCGCCCACTCCTCGTGCTTCTCGATGGCCCTCTCCCACGGTCTGGCCCAGGCCGGCACCCCGCCCCAGACCGTGGAGACGAAGGCCGACGTGACCTTCCAGCCGGGTGAGGGCATCACCGGGATCGTCATCTCGGTCCGCGCCCAGGTTCCCGGCCTGACGGCCGAGCAGTTCCAGGAGGCGGCCGAGACCGCCAAGGCCAACTGCCCGGTGAGCAAGGCCCTCTCCGGCACGACGATCAGCCTCAACGCCGAGCTGCTGAGCTGATCGCGGTCGTGCTCCCGCGATCGGGTTGACGGGGGCCGGACCGCTCCGCAGGGCGTCCACCGCGGGTGGCCGCCCCGGAGCGGACGGTCACCCGAAGGAACGGTCGCCTCGGAGCGGACGGTCACCCGAAGGAACGGTCGCCTCGGAGCGGACGGTCGCCTCGAACCGGTCACCGAGGGTGGCCGGCGGCGGGCCGGCCTACGACGCCTTCGCGGCCACGCGTACCGCTCCGGTCACGCGTGGTCGCGCGGCGCGCACGGAAACGGTAGGTACGGAAAGCACGCCATACCCCGGATACGAAACTCCTCATTACCACCTTAAAGTGACAGGGGCGGAAACACCCTGCACCTAGGGAGCCTGACCAGAGGAGAACAGGATCACATGCGCGCAGTCTGGCCGGGAGAGTCCTATCCGCTCGGCGCCACCTGGGATGGCGTGGGCGCCAACTTCTCACTGTTCTCCGAGGTAGCGGAGCGTGTCGAGCTCTGCCTTTTCGGAGACGACGGCCGCGAGGAGCGCGTCGAGCTGACCGAGGTCGACGGGTTCGTCTGGCACGGCTACGTCCCGGGCATCATGCCGGGACAGCGGTACGGTTACCGCGTCCACGGCCCGTACAACCCCTCTCAGGGACACCGCTGCAACCCTTCCAAGCTGCTCCTCGATCCCTACGCCAAGGCCGTCGAGGGTGACGTGAAGTGGAACGAGGCGATGTTCTCGTACCAGTTCACCGACCCGGGCAACCGCAACGACGAGGACACCGCACCCTTCATGCCGAAGAACGTGGTGATCAACCCGTTCTTCGAGTGGGGAAACGACAGGTCGCCCCGGACGCCGTACCACCAGACCGTCATCTACGAGGCGCACGTGCGCGGGCTCACGATGCGCCACCCCGCGGTGCCCGAGGAGCAGCGCGGCACCTACGCGGGGCTGGGCCACCCGGCGGTCATCGACCACCTGCTGAGCCTCGGCGTCACCGCGGTGGAGCTGATGCCGGTGCACCAGTACGTGCCCGAGCACGCGATGGTCGCCCGGGGGCTGACCAACTATTGGGGCTACAACACGATCGCCTACCTGGCCCCGCACGCCGCCTACTCCGGCTCGGGCCAGCGCGGCGAGCAGGTGCTGGAGTTCAAGGCGATGGTGCGGGCGCTGCACGAGGCGGGCATCGAGGTCATCCTCGACGTGGTCTACAACCACACCGCCGAGGGCGACCACATGGGGCCCACGCTGGGCTTCCGCGGCATCGACAACCGCTCGTACTACCGCCTGCACGACGGCGACCGGCGCTACTACCTCGACTACACCGGCTGCGGGAACTCCCTCAACGTCCGCTCGCCGCACGCCCTCCAGCTGATCATGGACTCGCTGCGCTACTGGGTGCTGGAGATGCACGTGGACGGCTTCAGGTTCGACCTGGCCTCCGCCCTCGCCCGCGAGCTGCACGACGTCGACCGGCTGAGCGCCTTCTTCGACCTGATCCAGCAGGACCCGGTGATCTCCCAGGTGAAGCTGATCGCCGAACCGTGGGACGTGGGGCCCGGCGGCTACCAGGTGGGCAACTTCCCGCCGCTGTGGATGGAGTGGAACGGCAAGTACCGCGACAGCGTGCGAGACTTCTGGCGCGGGAGCGGGTCCGCGCTGCCGGAGTTCGCCTCCCGGCTGACCGGGTCCGCCGATCTCTACGCCATCTCGGGACGCCGCCCGGTCGCTTCCATCAACTTCGTCACCTGCCACGACGGGTTCACCCTGACCGACCTGGTCTCCTACGACCGCAAGCACAACGAGGCCAACAAGGAGAACAACCGCGACGGCACCGACGACAACCGGTCGTGGAACTGCGGGGCCGAGGGCCCGGTGGAGGACCCGGAGATCGTGACCCTGCGCCGCCGCCAGCGCCGCAACCTCCTGGTCACCCTGTTCATCTCCCAGGGCGTGCCGATGCTGCTGGCCGGGGACGAGTTCGGCAGGACCCAGCACGGCAACAACAACGCCTACTGCCAGGACAACGAGACCTCCTGGGTCGACTGGTCGCTGGTCAAGAACGAGGGGGACCTCCTCGACTTCGTCAGGAGCCTGTCCAAGCTGCGGCGCGAGCACCCCGTGTTCCAGCGGCGCCGCTTCTTCCACGGCCACAAGGCCGACGACGGGACCCGCGACATCGTCTGGCTCACCCCGGCCGGTGAGGAGATGTCGGCCGGTGACTGGCACACCGGCTACGCCAAGTCGCTGACCGTCTTCCTGAACGGCGACGCCATCACCGAACCGGGCACGCGCGGCGAGCGCATCGCCGACGACTCGTTCCTGCTCCTGATCAACGCCCACCACGAGGACATGTCCTTCACCCTGCCCGAGGCGAGGTACGGCAAGCGGTGGCAGCGCGTGCTGGACACCGCGGACGACGGTCCCGGCGAGCCCCCGTTCGCCGAGGAGTCGTGGCCGGCCGACGCCTCGGTGGAGGTGACCGCGCGCTCGGTGCGGATCCTGCGCTGCGCCCGCCTGTAGGGGGCTCCGGGGTTGCGCGGGTGCCGGACTCCCCGGGGTTCCCGCGGGCGCTGAACTCTCCGGGGTTGCGCAGGTGCCGGACCCTTCGAGGTCCCGCGGGCGCCGGACTCTCCGAGGTTCCGGACCCTTCGGGGTTCCGCGGGCGCCGGACTCTCCGGGGCTCTGCGGGCGCCGGACTCTCCGGGGCTCTGCGGGCGCCGGACTCTCCGGGGCTCTGCGGGCGCCGGACTCTTCGGGGGTCCTCAGGCTCCGGACGCGACCGCGGCGGTGAGCAGGACGAGCACGAACGTCACCACTCCCACGACGCCGTGCAGCAGGACGGCGACCATGGGGAAGCGCTGCTCGGCGCCGCGGGCGTGGCGGCCGCCGCCCAGCCAGCGGGTGAACATCGTGAAGCCCAGCAGCGCGGAGGCCGAGAGCACGCCGAACGACAACCAGGCGAAGAGCGGGTCCAGGGTGAGCACGTAGACGACCCAGCAGGCCAGGGCGGAGACCGCCAGGACCGGATGGGCGAAGATCAGCAACGTCGGAAAGCGGGTGACCTTGGTCGCCTGCTGGCGCAACCCTCCCCCCGAGAGCCACACGTACAGCAGATAGATCCCGACCATCGCGGTGATCAACCATGTCACGATCGCGACAAGCCCCACACAGCCCTCCCGTGTCTCCCAGGATGCATCATGTATCGGGAGCCGTCCGAAGTCACTACAAGCCGTCACAACCGTTATCGCCCATACCGAGAAAGCTCACAGGCCGCCTCCGCGCGGAGGTAGGACACCTCGTGGCACGAAGGCGGGGGCGGTCCCCGCACGGTCTCCGTACCATCTCCGCACGGTCTCCGTACGGAGGTGCGGCGGCTTCCGTGAAGGTGAGCGGCGTCCGTGCGGACGTTGGACGGTCTCCACGCAAGGTGGGACGGCTTCCGTGCGGACGTCGGGCGGTCACCACGGAAGGTGGGGCGGTCTCCGTGCGGACGTCGGGCGGTCTCCGTGCGAAGGTTGGGCAATGCGTCTCATCCATCCCGAGAGCTCGGCCGAGGTCGACCTCGCGCGGGCCTACGCCTACCCCGCCGGACCGTGCCTCCGGATCAACATGGTCGCCAGCGCCGACGGCGGGACCTGGCTGAAGGGGTTGTCGGGCGACCTGTCCGGCAGGGGCGACCGCCACGTCTTCTGGGTGCTGCGCGGGCTGGCCGACGTCGTCCTGGCCGGGGCGGCGACCGTACGGGCCGAGGGATACGGCCCGGCACGGCCCAGGCCGTCATGGCGAGGGCTGCGCGAGGGCCGCCCGGCCGCCCCGCCGGTGGCGGTGATCACCCGCGGGCTCGACCTCGACCTGTCGGGCCCGCTGTTCGCCGAGGCGGAGCCGTACGCGCGGACGATCGTCATCACCTGCGAGGCCGCGCCCAGGGAGCGGCGCGAGGAGGCCGCCAGGCACGCCGACGTGATCGTGGCCGGGGACGAGCGGGTGGATCCGGCGCTCGCGATGCGGGAGCTCGCAGAGCGCGGCCTGAACCGGGTGCTGTGCGAGGGCGGCCCGAAGGTCAACGCCCAGCTGGCCGCCGCCGGCCTGGTCGACGAGCTCTGCCTCACGGTGAGCCCGCTGCTGATCGGCGGAGACGCCGCCAGGGTCCTCGACGGCCCGTCCTCGCTCGCGCGCCTGCGCCTGGCCCACGTCCTGGAGGACGAGGGGTTCCTCTTCACCCGGTACGTCCGGCGGCCCGAGGAGGCCGTGACTCCCTGAATCCCCGAGTCCTTGAGTCCTTGAGTCCTTGAGTCCCCGAGTCCCGGAGTCCTTGAGTTCCTGAGTCCCGGAGTCCTTGAGTTCCTGAGTCCCGAACTCCCCGAGTCCTTGGGTTCCTGAGTCCCCGAGTCCCTGAACCCTTGGATCCCCGAGTCCTCGATTCCCGGAACTCTCGGCACGAAAGTGACGCGGGGCTCGAAAGACTCCCGCGATCCGCGAGGCCGGGGCGGTGTCCGTATGGACATCATCGCAAAGAAGCGATATATCTCGAATATGCCTCGAACATCTTCCTCCGGTGACGAACTGCGCGCCTCGATCGAGGCCCGTCGGCACCTCGGGCCGGAATACGAAGACTCCCTCGTCGAGGGCTTCCTGGAGAAGGTGGACCAGGAGATCGACAAGCGGGTGGACGACCGGATCGCCGCCCGCGCACGCAAGGAGAGCCCCGCGGTCCGCCCCTCCGTGGACGCCGGGCAGCGGCTGGCCCTGGCGATCATCTCCCTCGGGCTCGGCGTGCCGGGAACGATCGCGATCTCCTTCTCCGAGCTGGGCGACTCGCTCCTCGGGTTCATCCTGGTGCTCATGTGGGTCGGGATCATCGGCGTGAACGTGTCGTTCACCCTCGGACGGCGCCGCCAGGGCTGATCTTCACCTTCACCATCCGCTCCCGCGCCGGACAGACGCGCCCGGGAGGTTTCCCGGCACGGCGGACCCCGCCCGTGCCGGGTATTTTTTGATCTTTATCACAAAGGTCGAAAGATGCCTGTGATGTTAGAGCTACTCCTGGTTTACTCCTCGTTCATGGATAGGAAATCCGGAGTCGTGCCACGGGGGCGTGGCGCGCATGACATCCAGGAGGCCGGCGCACGGTGGTCGACGTCAACACCGAGGCCCTCAAGGCCGCGACCCAGAACCTGATCAGCACCCTCCGCCCCATCGCGGAGCAGATCGACAACCTGGCCGGGGGCACTCATCTCGACCCCCTCCAGTGGGGCGCCATCGGCGCGGTCACGGTGGCCAACAACTACACACCGGCCCGTGAGTACCAGTCCAAGCAGGCCGCCGACTTCGTCAAATGCCTCGACGGCATCAACGCCGGGCTGCTCAGCGTGGTGCTCCACTACCGGGAGGCCGAGCTGGCGACCGCCACGCGCGTACAGGACGCGCAGAAGCTGGCCGACCTCCCAGGAAAGATCGCCCTGGACAGGTCCGACCTCGAAACGGCGACGCAGGGCAAGGACCTGGGGCCCACCGACTAGACAGAGGGGAGGCCCCATGGCGGGCGAAGAGGCTTTCACCGGTGCCCTCGTCGAGGGCGCCGTCATCGGCGGGATGAAGGCCCTGGGCACGTACGGCCCCGCGTGGGCCGGCAGCCTGGCGAAAATTCAGCTGGCCGGGACACTGGCGAAACCCGCGGCGGGCGCGGCGGCCGTATGGCTGCTCGCCCAGCCGTGGGACGACGAGGCGATCACCAAGGTCTTCAACGACTGGCGCACGATCAACCTGAAGGTCGCGCACCTGCGGACCAGGGAGTGGGACGACGAGCTCAAGGCGATCCAGGCCGCCTGGCCGGAGGGTGCGGACCGCAGGGCCTTCGACACGTTCATGGGGGTGGTCTACCACGAGGTCCAGCAGTTGGAGACGGCCGCGCTGCAGATGGCCAACGCGGTGCAGAGCGCCCAGTCCGACATCTCCAAGATCGTCAACAACGCCGGGGTGGTCGTCGACAGCCTCCTGGGCATCATCATCGCCTCGGAGATCGCCGAGCTGATCGGCAAGCGCCTGATGGCCTCGCCCACACCGGCGACCGTCGCGATGGGCACCGCGATGGTGGCGGCGGCCAACGCCACCAAGGCGTCGTCCGGGCTGCTGCTGATGGGCACCGCGGTCAACACGATCGTCGGCGCGACGGCGGCCATCATCTTCAGCATGGGCAACCTGACCGCGCTGATGAGCGCGGACAACCAGTTCCCCATGCCGCAGGCCAACCTCGACAGCGACGGCACGGACGGCAAGACGGACTTCGACGACATCACCCGCAGGAGCGCGACCAGATCACCGGGCGAGGGCTGGTCCTACACCTGATTCCCGCGCCTGATCATTCCCGCGCCTGGTCGCGAACGTGGGGCGGGGACGCGAACCGCCCCCGCCCCACGTCCCGCACAACACGCCAGGTCCCACGCCTGTCGCACGTCTCGCACGGCCACGTCGGCTCTCGCACGTGGCCGCACCTCGCGTACGACCGCGCCAGGTCACACTCGCCGCGCGTCTCGTACGACCGCGCCAGGTCTCATACTTGCCGCGCGTCTTGTACGGCCACGTCAGCTCTCGTACGTGGCCGCATGTCCTGTACGGCCGTGTCAGCTCTCGTACTTGTCGCGCAGTTCCCGCAGGCTCCGCAGTGCCTCGGCCACCTGCGGGTCCGCGGTGATGCCGGCTCCGGGGGCGAGGCTGGGCATCCGTCCCTGCAGTGCCTCGCTGAACCCCGTCATGCCGCCGAGCAGGGGCGCCAGCACCTCGTCCATCCGGGCGGCCGCCACCTTCGAGGCCTCCCCGACGGCCTCCATGATCGCCTCTCCCAGCGCCTCGGAGCCCAGTCTCATGGCCCTGGGGTTGATGTCGACGCCCAGCAGGGCCCCGCCGGGAGCGACCTCCACCTTCACCAGCCCGTCGGCCGCCTCGCCCCGGGCCCGCATCCCGGCCAGTTCCTCGTGCATCCCCTCGTACCGCGCCGAGAGCTTGTCGAACCCCTCCGCCAGCCGGTCCACCTCAGGGTTGCCCGTCCGCCCGAAGCGGCCGTCAGCCGTGGTCATCCGAATCCTCCCGTGAACACCTCAAGATCAAAGAACGCAACCTGCACTCTATTACCCCGTCGAGCGACAACACGGGCAGACAGCCCTCATCACTCCGCACGACGGCGTACGACGCCAGAACCCGCGTCCCGCCCCTCCCTCGACGGCGGCGAGACTCCCCCTGAGTGGCCGGTCAGGAACGCGCGGCCGACCAGCCGATGTGGGGGGCCGCGTGGGCGAGGAGGCCCGGCAGCGCGGGGTGGAGACCGCTCGGCAGCTCGCCCTCGCCGAACCAGGTGAGGTTCCCAATGCGGTCCGGCTCCGACAGCGTGACCTCCCCCGGGTCGACCAGCACCGCGAACTGTACGGACACCCAGTGCGTCAGCAGCTCGCCCGAGGTCCGCCTCACATTGGCCACCCCCACCTGGACCAGCTCCAGGACGGTGGCGCCGAACTCCTCCCCCACCTCGCGCCGGACGCACTCCTCGAAGTCCTCGCCGAACCCGAGCTCGCCCGCCCCGGAGTCCCACACCCCACGGCTGTCCCTCGCCTTGGTACCGCGCAGGTGCAGGAGGACACGACCCTCGCCGTCGTGGCAGACGAAGCTGCAGCTGACCCCGATGTGGGAGCGTCCGGCCGGGCGGGGATCGACGGGGGCCGGATCGTGGGCGCGGTCGCGGTCGCGGTCGCGGTCGTTCAAGGGGTCCGTCCTGGGTGAGGGAAGGCGCGGGCGGCCGCCCGCCGGTCGGGATCAACCGTAGACCAGCCGGGAGCCGGGCCGTCGCGGCGGGATCGGGGTCGCCCACGCGTGGTCAATGGGTGCCGGGACGCGCGCCTGGAAGCCCCCCCAAGCCGAGGGGCGAGAAAGCAGGGAGTGCCTTCAAGGAAGAGCGGGAAGTGCCCTCAAGAACGACATACGGGGGCTGGGAAGGCCTTCACAGGCGGGCTGCGCGAATGGGTAGGGTCCGCCCCGGAGCCGCCACGGCGGCGGGACCGGGCACTCGACGGGACGGACCGCACAATCACCTGCCGTACCCGCCGGTGTCCGGGCGCTGGCGCGCCACCCGGGCCACGGCCTTGGAGCCGGTCCGCGATGCGCGGAACGGCCGGCAGATGACCTCACCCCTCAACGGGAAGGTGAATCACCCTCCACACCTCTAAAGACGCCAAAACGGTCACCAAAGGATGCTTCACCCGTCAAGATTTTTACGGGCGTGCCCTCTGGGTTCGCCATCCGGCTGGGCTCGTCCTCTGGGTTCGCCATCCAGGTTCGCCATTCGGGTTCACCCTCCGAGCTCGCCCCGGGTTCGCCACCCGGGTTCGCCATCCGGGCATCCCGCCCGCGCGTACCGTCCGGGCGTACCAGCTGAACGCGCCCATCAGGGCGCGCCGGCCGGGCGGCCGGTACCTGGACGCGCCCCGCGGCCCGCTTCCGCGACCGCATAGTCTGGTGGCATGGACAAGGTGGTAAAGAGCGACGCCGAATGGCGCGTCCAGCTCTCTCCCGAAGAGTTCCGCGTGCTCCGCCAGGCGGGGACCGAGCGCCCCTTCACCGGAGAGTACGTCGACACCAAGACAGTGGGCGTCTACAGCTGCCGCGCCTGCGGCACCGAACTGTTCCGGTCCGACACCAAATTCGACAGCCATTGCGGCTGGCCCAGCTTCTACGAGCCGTCGAAGTCCGAGGCGGTGACGCTGATCGAGGACCGCTCGATGGGCATGACCCGCGTCGAGGTCAGGTGCGCGACCTGCGACTCCCACCTCGGCCACGTGTTCCACGGCGAGGGCTACGGGACGCCCACCGACGACCGTTACTGCATCAACTCCGTCTCGCTGAGGCTGGAGCCCGTCGAGTAAGCTGCCCGCTCACGCGCGGAGGCCCCGCCGGACCGACCTCCGGCGGGGCCTCCACGCGCTCGGACAGTCATATCGCTCCGTTCGGGAGGTTAGCCTTCCGCCAGGAGGGGCAAAGCGAGATGACGCGTAGTACTCGGACATCTCCGCAGCGTGTTCCTCTAAGGAGTCCCCGTGCATCTCCGCCATAAATGGGAGATCGTCGAGACCATCGGCCGGGTGGTCACCCAACGCTGCTCGGTCTGCGGCAGGACCAGGGTCCGGGTGATCTCGGCGACGCGCGGTGCCGGCCACCGCGCCCCCGAGAGCGACTACCGCGGGCTCGGGTAAGTGAGACGACACCTTGACCGAGACGACGCCTTGCCCGCGAGCCCGACACCGGCGTTCGACTCCGAAGGCGAACACCGCAGGCTCGGGTGGACAAGACAAAGCCTTCGCCCGTGAACCCTGCGCCGGCGTTCGCCCCCGAAAGCGACTACCGCGGGCTCGGATAGGTGAGACGGCAGTCGGAGTCGTCGGGGCCGAGGACGTTGGCCAGGACCGGGTTGCCGTTCTCCCCGAACTCGGCCTGGACGAAGACCACGGGGCTGGGCATGCCGAGCTCTCCGACGAGATAGTCGACACCCGCCTCGCAGAGCTTGATCGCCTGTTTCGAGTTGTCCGCCGTCTGCGGCAGATCCGTATATATCCGTAGATAGCCGCCGACCATGCGGATGTCCTTGACCCGCTTGGTCGCCTTGCGGCTCTCGAAGTAGGCGACCGCCTTCTTGTCGGTGTGCTTGGAGGGCCCCGACGCCTCGGTCTCCCTGTCCTTCTGGCGTTTCTTCTCGGCCTTGGCCCGCTTCTTGGCCGTCTCCTCGCTCTCCTTGCCCTTCCCGTCCACCTCGGCGGCGACCACCGTGCCGGCCGCGGGAGCCCCGGGCGGTGCCATCGCGGCCACGCCGCCGGGAACCGGCACCCGAGCCGTCCCGCCCTCGGGGGCCGCTCCGCCGGAGAACCACCCGCTCACCGCGAGGGCCCCCACCGCGAAGGCGGCGACGGCTGCCGAGACCTCGAGAACGTGCGAGCGGGACTTCTTCCTACGGCGCCCCCGCGCACGCCGCCTGGACCGTGCCAGACCTTCGCCCCTTTGCACCCTTGGCCTCACATAGACAGGTGATTTTCCCTGAGTATGACAAAGCAAATGGGGAGTAAAGAGACCTTCGGCGGATTATTTTTCCGGCGGCCGTCACCGGAGACACACCCGTCACCTCGCGAAACTCGCGCAACACCCGGAACCTCCGGAACCCGCGTGGCCCGCGTGGCCCACAGCCTTCACTAGCCGGGCCCGGGAACTCACGAGATCCCCGAGCCCCACAAAACCCACGGGATTCGCGGCCTTCGCGGGAGTCACCGGAACCGCGCCTCCGCCACCGGGCCGGACCGGACCGGCACCCCGGAAGCGAAGACGAGGACGGAGACGGAGACGAGAGCGGAGGAACGCGCGAGGGCTACGGCAGCGCCGCGATCAGCTCGCTCGGGTGCTTGCGGACCCCCGTGTAGAAGGGAATCTCCTCGCGGGTGTGCCGCCGGGCCTCGGCGCCGCGCAGGACGCGCATCAGGTCGACGATGCGGTGCAGCTCGTCGGCCTCGAACGCCAGCATCCACTCGTAGTCGTTCAGCGAGAAGCAGGCGACGGTGTTGGCCCGTACGTCGGGGTAGTCGCGAGCCATCCTGCCGTGCTCGGCGAGCATGCGGCGGCGGTCGGCGTCGTCCAGCAGGTACCACTCCAGGGAGCGCACGAACGGGTAGACGCTCACGTACGCGCGCGGCTCCTCCTCGGCCAGGAAGGCCGGGATGTGCGACTTGTTGAACTCGGCGGGGCGGTGCAGCGCCATCGCCGACCAGACCGGCTCGGCCAGCTGCCCCAGCCCGGTGCGGCGGAAGCGCGAGTAGGTCTCCTGCAGGTCCTCGGCCGTCGGGGCGTGCCACCAGAACATGAAGTCGGCGTCGGCGCGGAAGCCCGCCACGTCGTACAGGCCGCGGGTGACCACGTCCTTCTGCCCCATCTGGGCCATGAGCTCCTCGACCTCGGCGGCCATGCCCTCGCGGTGTCCCGGGCAGCGCTCCCTCATCCTGAAGACCGACCACATCGTGTAGCGGATCACCTGGTTCAGGTCGCGTGCCTTGGGCCTCGGGTTCCCGTCCGTCATCGTCACCCCTTTGTCAACGAATCGGTGCTGTCACGCCATTCTCCCGTGGGATCCAGGTGGTCGAGAATCCGGGCCGCCGCGGTGCGGGCGGTGGCGACGCAGGCGGGGATGCCGAGGCCGTCGTAGGCGGCGCCGCACAGGGCCAGGCCCGGCTGCTCGGCCGCGGCGGCCCGGATGCGGGCCACCCGGTCGAGGTGGCCCACCTCGTACTGCGGCAGGGAGCCTCCCCAGCGGGTCACCCGCGAGTCGCGGGGCAGCCCGCGCACGCCCATGACCTCGACCATCTCGGCCATCGCGAGCGCGACCAGCTCCGCGTCGTCGCGCTGGAGCACGGCCTCCTCGCCGAGCCTGCCGATCGAGCAGCGCAGCAGGACCAGGCCGGGGTCGCTCTCCGCCAGGTGCGGCCACTTGACCGAGCTGAACGTGGCGGCCTTGATCGCGCGCCCGTCGACGGCCGGGACCAGGTAGCCGCTGCCGGTCGGCGGCTTCGGGAACGCCTCGCGCGGATAGGCGAGGGTGACGATCGCCATGCTGGCGTACTCGATCCTGGCCAGCTCGGCGGCGGCCCGGGGCACCTCCTCGGCGAGCAGGCGGCTCGCCGCGGGGGCCGGGACGGCGACGATCACCGCGTCGGCCTCGACGGTCTCCGGCGCGGGGACGGGGCCGGTGACCAGCAGCCAGCCGTTCTCGGTCCTGCGCAGCTCCCTGACCGTGACACCGGTCCTGATCTCGGCCCCCGAGGCGGCGGCGACGGCCTCGGGCAGGCTGCCCATCCCCCGGCTCAGGGTGGTGAAGACGGGCCCGGCGTCCTTGGGGGCGTCGTCGGCGATCTCCCTCGCCGCGGTGAGCAGCGACCGCTCGGACCTGGCCGCGATCGCGATCCTCGGCATGGTCGCGTCCAGCGAGAGCCGCTCGGCCCTGCCCGCGTAGACGCCGCCGAGCAGCGGCTCGACGAGCCGGTCGACCACCTCCTCGCCCATCCTGGCCCGGATGTACGCCGCCACCGACACGTCGTTGGTGACGCGCGTGGCCGGGAGGATGTGGTCCAGCGGCACCCGGGCCAGGCCCGCGGGGCTCAGGACGCCCGACCTGGCCAGCGCGAGGACGTCGGAGGGGACGCCCATCACGTGCCCCTCGGGCATGGGCCGCAGCACGCCCCTGCTCAGGATGCCCGCCTTGGTGGTGCCGGGGAGCCTCAGCTCGTCGCCCAGCCCGGCCATCCTGGCCAGCTCCTTGCCCTCGGGCCGCCGGGCGAGCATCGCCTCGGCCCCCGCGTCCATCGCGACGCCCGCCACCTCGGTGGCGTGGAGCTTTCCGCCGATCCTCGGGGCGCCGTCGAGGACGGTCACCCTGAGGTGCTCACCGTGCCGCCGCAGGTGCCACGCGGCGGCCAGCCCGGCGATCCCGCCGCCGACGACCACCACGTGCCTCCGCTTGCCTTCCATGACCCCAGACCGTACCGGTCCCCCCTGCCGGCCGCGCATCCCGCCCGGCGCCCCTGGCGCCCCCGTGACCCGACGGCGCGCAGAACGTGACGCCATCGTGACTGCCCCTCGCCGAACTCCTCCCGCGCACTCGCCGTCATGATGTTCATGAGCAGATTCCGGTACGGCCCGCGCCTCGCGATCCCCCTGGTGGGCCTGGCGCTGTTGGTGTCCGCCTGCGCGAGCAACGAGGTACAGAGCACGTCCGACCTCGCAGCCCCCGCACCCGCCGCCGAGTCCAACGCCGGCGGCTCCGGCGTACGGGCCCCCGAGGCGGATTCCGCCTCCCGGCAGGCCGCGGGCAAGGACGCGGCGTCCCCGGACTCCCAGAACACCGCCCAGGTGCGGGTGGTCCCGGAGGACCGGGCGATCGTCTACACCGCGGAGATGACGGTCAGGGCCAAGGACGTCACCGCGGCGGCGGACCGGGCCCGGCAGATCGTCACCACCGCGGGCGGCTACCTGGCCAGGGAGAGGTCGGACGCCCACTCCGACGGCGAGGGTTCCGCGACCCTGGTCTTCAAGATCCCTCCGGGCAACTACCCGGGAACGCTCGACCGCCTGGGCAGGGATCTGGGCACGCGCGAGTCGCTGCAGCAGAACACCAAGGACGTCACCGAGCAGGTGGCCGACGTGGAGAGCCGGCTGAAGTCGGCCAAGGCCGCGCTCGACTCGCTGCGCACGCTGCTGAAGCGGGCCAACACCATCGGCGAGGTACTCGAGGTGGAGCGGGAGGTCTCCAACCGCGAGAGCGAGCTGGAGTCCCTGCAGGCCAGGCAGCGCACCCTCGCCTCGCAGACGAGCATGGCGACGCTGACGCTGAACCTGGTCGGCCCGGCGGCGGTGGTCCAGGAGCCGGACGACGAGCCGTCCGGCTTCTTCGGCGGGCTGGAAACGGGGTGGAAGGCCTTCGTCTCCGCCGCCAAGATCGGGCTGACGCTCCTGGGCGTACTGCTCCCCTGGCTGGTCCTGATCGGCCTGGTCTGGCTGGTGCTGGCCTTCCTGCTCCGCCTGCGCCGCGGCGGGCGGGACGAACGTGGCGGACCGGGCGGGCCGGGCTGGCGGGGTGACAGGCCGCTCGCTCCCCCGCCCGCCGACCCGGACCCCGCGCCGGTCGAGAACGAGGAGGACGCCGAGGACGAGAAGGCCGAGGACGACGACGCCGACGAGGGACCCGTCCCCATGAGCCCGCGCAGGGGCGGCACCCCCGCCGGATGACTGCCCGGGCGAACATTTTCGGATGAGCGGTCCCGGGCGAACGTCCTCGGATGACCACCTCGGGCGAACGTCCTCGGGTAAGCGGTCCCTGGTGACCGTCCCGAGCAGTCCCCGCGTGACCGTCCCCAGATGAGAGTCCGGGGCGGACGTCCCCGCGTGACCGCCCCCGGACGGACGTCCCCGGGCAGGCAGCCCCGGGCGGACGTCCCCCGGGGGCGGGACGGTCAGCGGGCCGAGGCCTCGTGGACGAAGTCGGTGAGGCGGGCCAGCTGGTCGGGGTCGGTGCCGGGCAGCACCCCGTGACCCAGGTTGAACACGTGGCCCTCGATCTTGGACGCGCGGGCGAGGATGTCGCCCGCGCGGCGCTCGACGACCTCCCACGGGGCGAGCAGGATCGCCGGGTCGAGGTTGCCCTGCAGCGCCTTGCCGGGGCCGACCCGCTGGGCGGCCTCGTCGAGCGGGACCCGCCAGTCGACGCCCACGACGTCGGCCCCCGCCTCGCCGAGCAGGCCGAGCAGCTCGCCGGTGCCGACGCCGAAGTGGATGCGCGGGACGTCGAGACCGGCGAGGCCCGCGAAGATCCGGCTGGTGTAGGGGAGGACGAACTCGCGGTAGTCGTCGGGCGAGACCGCCCCCACCCAGGAGTCGAAGAGCTGGACGGCGGAGGCCCCGGCGGCGAGCTGCACGCGCAGGAAGCCCAGGGTGATCTCGGTCAGCCGGTCCATGAGGGCGTGCCACAGCTCGGGCTCGCCGTACATCATGGCCTTGGTGTGGTCGTGGTTCTTGGAGGGGCCGCCCTCGATGAGGTAGGACGCCAGCGTGAACGGCGCCCCCGCGAAACCGATCAGGGGGGTCGCGCCCAGCTCCTTCGTCAGCGCCTGGACGGCCTCGGTGACGTAGGAGACGTCGTCGGGCTCGATCGGGCGCAGCGCCTTGGCCGCCTCGGCGTCCCTGATCGGCGCGGCCACCACCGGCCCGACGCCGGGCTTGATGTCGAGGTCGACGCCGATCGCCCTGAGCGGCACGACGATGTCGCTGAAGAGGATGGCCGCGTCCACGCCGTAGCGGCGGACCGGCTGCATCGTGATCTCCACGACCAGCTCGGGGGTGGCGCAGGCCGTGAGCATCGGCACCCCCTCGCGGAGCGCCCGGTACTCGGGCAGCGAGCGGCCGGCCTGGCGCATGAACCACACCGGGGTGTGGGAGACGGGCCGGCGGCGGCAGGCGCGCAGGAAGGCGGAGTCGGCGGGCTCGGAAGTCACCCCACCAGGGTGCCATGTCGGGGGACCGGTCGGCTCACCAAGCCCGCCGTCCGGCAAGACCGATACGAAATCACCGACTATTCAATGAGATCCCACCTCACACCACCCAGACACGACCAAGTGATGACAATGATCGCGTCTTACCGGTTTTGAGAGCTTCGTCCACTGAAATCCGATGTTGGTACGCGGCAAGTGCCGTCGCGCGGAGCGAAGCGATCATGTTTCCGGGTACAGTTCCTCCCATCGGCGATCCTGGCCCGGCCCCCGGCTGGTCCAAATGTTCGCCAAGTCACCGCGCGGCATCGATTCCCGCACCACTTTGGGGACACGCCGAGCACGCTGCGCGGAAATGTCGGCGCGACGTGCCAACGTCGGACCACGACCCGACGAAAGGCCCGTGCGATGTCCACCATGTGGAGTTCACCCGAACATCGCGGTGAGCACCGTGCCTCCTGCGCTCGCGGGCGGGTTCCCGAACCACGATCCCACTCCGGCGATCACGGCCGGGACGGGCACCGGGAACGGCCCGGCGCCGGGCGGGTCCACGCCGCGCGCGGCCACACGCTCTTTCTGGGAGTTCCCGTCGGCGGGGTCGTTCCCGCCCTCCGCAGGCCGCCGGCAGCGGCTTGATCGGTTCCCATGGCTCCTACACACACCCCAGTGGTCCCCATGCGCTCAGTTTCGACCTACGCTTCCGATATGACCGTCGGTGACGCGCCCGCTCCCGCCGCCTTCAGGCGCGCGGTGGCGAGCCTGCGCCCGGCGGAGGTCAGGCCCGAGATCGAGCTGGAGGACATCCCGGCCCCGCAGCGCCTCGCCCCCTACTCGGCCGCGATCGGCGCGTCGGTGTACCGCGACGACGACGAGCTCGCGGTCGGCCGCCTCATCGTGCTCTTCGACCCCGACGGCCAGCGCGGCTGGGAGGGCCAGTTCCGGCTCGTCGCCTACGTGCGGGCCGACATGGAGCCGGAGATCACCGAAGACCCGCTGCTCGGCCCCGTCGCGTGGAGCTGGCTCACCGAGTCGCTCGACGCGCACGACGCCGGCTACGCCGCCGCCGGAGGCACCGTCACCCGGGCGGTCTCCGAGGGCTTCGGCAACAAGGCCGAGGATCCGGTGACCACCGAGCTGGAGCTGCGCGCGTCCTGGTCCCCGCTGCAGGAGGACCTCTCCGGCCACGTCGCCGCCTGGTGCGACCTGATGTGCCTCGCCGCGGGCATACCACCCCTGCCACCCGACGTGGCGGCGCTGCCGCCGCGCCGTCGCGAAGATCCGGAGCCCTTCAGAACGTGACCGATGAGACGACCGTAGTCCCGCTGCTGGAACCTCGCGAGGGAATCCCACCCGTCGTCGAGGACCCGGCCGCTCTCGCGCGCGTGGTGCGCGCCTTCGCCGAGGGCACCGGCCCCGTCGCCGTCGACGCCGAGCGCGCCTCCGGCTACCGCTACAGCGGCCGCGCCTACCTGGTCCAGCTGCGCCGCGCCGGTGCGGGCAGCGCCCTGATCGACCCCATCCGCTGCCCCGACCTGTCGGGCCTCGACGCGGCGCTGGCGGACGCGGAGATCGTGCTGCACGCCGCCTCCCAGGACCTGCCGTGCCTGGCGGAGGTGGGCTTCCACCCGCGCGAGCTGTTCGACACCGAGCTGGCCGGCCGGCTGCTCGGCTACGAGCGCGTCGGGCTCGGCCTGATGGTGGAGAACGTCCTCGGCTTCAGGCTGGAGAAGGGCCACTCGGCCGCCGACTGGTCCACCCGCCCGCTGCCGGAAGACTGGCTGCGCTACGCCGCGCTCGACGTCGAGGTCCTCATCGAGCTCCGCGACATCCTGCACGAGGAGCTGACCTCCAGCGGCAAGCTCGCCTGGGCGCGCGAGGAGTTCGCCGCCGTGCTCGCGCACAAGGCCCCCGCCCCGCGCTCCGACCCGTGGCGGCGCACCTCGGGGATCCACAAGGTCCGCTCGCTGCGCGGGCTCGCGGTGGTGCGGGAGCTGTGGACGCTCCGCGACGGGCTCGCCCGCGAGTCCGACGTCGCCCCCGGCCGGGTCCTGCCCGACTCGGCGATCGTCACGGCCGCCCTGGAGCTGCCCCGCACCACCAAGGCGCTCACCGACATCCCGCCGTTCACCGGCCGCAGCGCCCGGCGGCACCTGCGTGACTGGCTCGCCGCGATCGGCACCGCCCGCTCGCTGCCCGACGCGGAGCTGCCCCAGCCCAGCACCCCCGGCGACGGACCGCCGCCCGCCAACCGGTGGATGGACCGCGACCCGGTGGCCGCCCGCCGGCTCGCCGCCGCCAGGGCCGTGGTGGCCGCGCTCGCCGACGAGCACCACATGCCCGCGGAGAACCTCATCCAGCCCGACGCGGTACGCCGGCTCACCTGGGAGCCGCCCCCGGTCATCGACGACGAGGCCGTGGTCGCCCGGCTGCGCGAGCTGGGCGCCCGCGAGTGGCAGATCGGGCTGACCGCCCATCCGATCGCGAAGGCGCTGCTCCGCCTGGAGATCAAGGGGCAGGCGTGAGACCCGCGCCCTTTACAAAGTAGATCATTACTTGTTCTCCGGGGCCCGGCGGGCACGGCCCGTCCGGGCCCGGCTCTCCGATCCCTGGAGCGTTCCAGCTCAGTTCCGGCAGGCCGCCGGGAGGGTCCGCGACGAGAGACGCTCCGGCTCGTCGTCCTCCTCCGCGGACGGCTCCGGCCGCACGTAGGGGATGGCGCACCACACCGTCCGGCCCAGCCCCGGGCCGTGCTCGCGGGTCCCCCAGCGCCCGCCGGAGAGCCGGTCGACGATGAACAGGCCGCGCCCGCGCCTGGCCCCGGGAGGCTGGTCCCGCGGGATGTGCGGGGCGCGGGAGGCGGAGCCGGGATCGGAGACCTCGACGTGGACGGAGTCGGGGGTGGCGGTCAGCGTCAGGCCGATCAGGTCGTCCACCAGCCCGCGGTCGGCGTGCTCCACGGCGTTCGCCAGCAGCTCCGAGACCACCTGGACGACGTCCGGCAGCAGGACGTGGTCCGGGCCGAGGGCCTCGCGCGTCTCGCGGCGCGCCTGCCCGACCGACTCGTAGGCGCTGTCCAGAAATACCTCCGCGAGCTTTCCCGTTTCCATGCCCGAAGCCCTCCACCTGGTTTCACGAATCGCCGTCGTCACGTCCGCCCCCGCGGGATCTCCCTCTTAAGGACGACTACCCTTCGTGTCCGCCTCGACACGCGACGGGCGGGCGCTTCCGATCACTTTCCGCGCGGCCGCCGGGGAACCGGGGAACCGGAGACGTCCACCCGCACCGGCCTCCGCGACCGGGCTCCCCGAAGGTCGTACGGCGCCCGGCGGTGACCGCGAGCACGACGGCGGCGGGAGGCCGTCACGCGCCGGGGGGCGACTCCCCCGAGCCTCGCGCGATGAGCTCCACCGGCACCGTCACACGGCGGACCGGACGGCCGGGGTCGGCGATGCGGGCCAGGAGCATGTCGATCGCGGTGCCGCCGATCGTCGGGGCGTCCTGGGCGACGACGGTCAGGTCCGGGCGCAGGCTGGTGGCGAGCTCGGAGTCGTCGAACCCGACGACGGCGACGCGCTCCGGGCCGCCCCGGAGGCAGCGCAGCACCTCGACGCTGGTGGTGGCGTTCCCCGTGACGACGGCGGTCGCCGGGAACGGTCCCGACAGGGCCGTGCGGACCGCCGCGGCGATCCGGTCCGGCTCGATCCTGCCGGGGTGGACCATCCCCTCGGCGGGGGCGCCGTGCGCCGCGAGACAGCCGCGGAAGGCGGCGGCCCGCTCGTGGCCGGTGAAGATGCGCTCGTCGTCGCCGATGTAGGCGATGCGCTCGTGGCCGTGGCGGACGAGGTGCCCGAAGGCGAGCTCGATGCCCGCGACGTTGTCGGAGAGCACGCAGTCGACGTCGAGGCCGTGGACGGGCCGGTCGACGGCGACGAGCGACAGGCCCGCGTCCAGCTCGGGGATGAGGTAGTCGTGCCCGCTCCCTATGGGTTCGAGGATGACGCCGTCGAAGCGGCGCCGGCACATCGACATCACGACGTCGCGCTCCAGTTGCTCGTCGTCCTCGGTCGAGGCGGCGAGGACCATGAGCTTGGCCGCGCGCGCCGAACGCTCCAGGGCCTGCAGGACGGGGTTGACGTGCGAGAGCTGCCGGACGGCCGCCCCCAGGGTCCCGGTGACGCCCAGGCGCAGCTGGCGGGCCCGCTCGTCCGGCTGGTACTCCAGGCTCGCGATGGCGGCGTGGACCCTGGCGACCAGCTCGGACCCCACGGTGGGGTCCTGGTTGACGACGCGGGAGACGGTGCGCAACGCCACCCCGGCCTCGCGCGCCACATCGACCATCGTCGGCCGGCGACCGCGGCGCCTGCCGTTCACAGTGCCCTCCGCGCCCTCCGCGCCCTCCGTGCCCTTCACGCCCTCCGTGCCCTCCGGACCCTTCACGCCGCCCGTGCCCTCCATGCCCTTCGTGCCCCTCCGTGCTCTCCCATGCCCCTCCATGCCCCGCCGCGTCCCTCCACGAGTCCTTCGCGCACCCCTCCGAGCTCCCGACGACCCCCGGCGGCCCCCGGCGGGCCTTCCACGAGATCCTTACCGGGCTCCATCATCGGGAGGATCGGCCCGATCGGCCACCCCCTCGCGCCCGTCCATCCCGTACGACCGGGCCCCGAACGGGCCCCGAACGGGCCCCGACAGCGACCCCGCCTCGACACTGCCCCGACACCGCCGGGAAACGACGGGGACGTGACGGAGGCGTGGCCGGGACGCGACCGGGACACGACCGGTTCGTTCCGGCGTGACTAACTCGTTGCCAAGCCCCCTCTTGAAACCTGGCGGTAACACCCTACCCTTCGAGATAACGTTATCTCGCCTCCGCTTCATACACTCGGAGCCGGAGCAAGGAGGGCTGCGCTTTGCGTAGATCAATAGCAGTTGGCCTGGTCACACTACTCGCTGTGAGCGGGTGTGGCATGGGCGCCGAGGCGGAGAAGCCCGCGGCCGGTGGCGGAAACGTCACGCTGAGCTTCCTGGTGTTCGAGACGCCGAACCTCGACGCGGCGTTCTGGGACGCGGCGATCGCGCGGGCGTCCGCGAAGGTCCCCGGCGTGACCATCAAGAAGCTGGTGACGCCGAACGTCGACCGGACCGGCTACGCCAAGCAGCTGGACGCCTCGGGGAACCTCCCGGACATCCTCCAGTCGGTCAACCCGGCCGGGTTCGCGCAGGCCGGGAAGTTCGCCGCCTTCACCGCCGACGAGCTCAAGAACTTTGTCGCGCCGACCGCGGGCGCCGTCGCGGGCAAGATCTACCAGTTGCCGTACAACACGCAGGTCATCCCGGTGGTCTACTACAACAAGACCCAGTTCGCCGAGGCGGGCGTCACCGAGACGCCGACGACGTACCAGCAGCTGCTGGACGTCTCCGCCAAGCTGAAGGCGAAGAAGATCACCCCGTTCGTGGTCGGCGGCGGTGGCGCGGACACCTGGGCGGACATGTATCCGCTGACCGGCACCGTGGCCACGGACGTCTACAAGAAGACCCCCGACTGGCTGACGCAGCGGGCCGCCGGTTCGGTGAAGTTCGCCGACCCCGCCTTCACCTCGGCCGCCCAGAAGATCTCCGACCTGGCCAAGCAGGGCTACATCGACCCGGCGGGCCTGAGCCGCTCGTACGCCGACACCGAGCAGGCCTTCCGCGACGGCAAGGGCGCCATGTACCCCATGGGCTCCTGGTTCGCGACCTCGGCCGACAACAAGAAGCCGGACTTCGAGATCGGCGCCTTCCCCTGGCCCTCCGACGACGGCTCCCTGGTCGTGCCGACCTTCACCGGCGGCGGCACCTCCGTCAGCTCCACCGCGGCCGACGTCGACCTGGCCAAGAAGTGGGCGCTGGCCTTCGACGAGGACCAGCAGAACAACGACGCGTTCGTCAAGGCCGACGGCTCGATCCCGGCGATCAAGGGCTACAAGCCCCCGGCGGACATGGGCCCGGTCTACAAGGCGACCGTCGAGATCTACGAGCGGGGCATGGCGGAGAACGCCATCGTCAACGCCTTCTCCCAGGAGACCGGCGACGGCTCGCTGCCCCCGGGCCTGGCCGACAAGACCGCCGTCGCGGTCCAGGACCTGATCACCGGCAAGAAGCCGACCTCGGAGTTCACGGCCTACCTGGACGACCAGTGGGCGAAGGCGACGCAGTAGCGCCATGACACACACGCGACACGGGGTGCGCGGCGGGGACCCTCCCGCGGCGCACCGCCCGCCCCTCCCCAGCGGCCCGACCCCCCTACGCGACCGGCCCCCGCGCGACCGGCCCCCGCGCGGGCGGCGGCGGGTGAGCGGCAGGATCACCACCTTCGCCCTGTTCGCCCTTCCCGGGCTGCTGGCGTACCTGCTGTTCGTCCTGGTGCCGATCGGCATGACGGCGTACTACAGCATGACCAACCGCAACCCGTTCAACCCGCCGACCAAATGGGTGGGGCTGCGCAACTACGCCGAGCTGCTGGGCGACGCCGAGTTCCTCAAGGCGCTGGCGAACACCGTCGTGGTGACCGTCATCGTGATGGTGCTCGCCAACGTGGGCGGCCTGCTGATCGCGCAGCTGCTCGACCGGCCGACCCGGCTCTACGTCGCGCTGCGGGGTGTGTTCTTCACCCCCGTGGTGCTGAGCTCGGTGGTGGTCAGCGTCATCTGGCAGGTCGTCCTCACCGACGACGGCCTGCTCAACTCCGCGCTGCGCGGCCTGGGCGTCGAGGACCCGCCCGGCTGGCTGTCCGACCCGGGCATCGCGCTCTACACGATCGCGTGGGTCATCACCTGGCAGATGCTCGGCTTCTGCGTGGTGGTCTACCTGGCCGGGCTGCAGGGCGTGCCGCGCGAGCTGCAGGAGGCGGCGGCGATCGACGGGTGCGGGCCGCTGGCCCGCTTCCGCAACGTCACCTGGCCGATGCTCGCCCCGGCGCTCACCATCAACACGGTGATGCTGCTGATCACCGGGTTCAAGGCGTACGACCAGATCCAGGTCATCACCAACGGCGGTCCCGGCACCGGGACCACGACGACCATGGCCTTCCAGGTGGTGCAGACCTCCTTCAACGGCAACCGCGTCGGCTACGGCTCGGCGATGGCCGCGGTGATGCTCGTGCTGGTCGCGTGCGTCTCGGTGCTCGTGCTCCGCGTGCTGCAACGACGTGAGGTGACCCGGTGAACGACACCCGTGTCCCCTGGCTGCGCCCGGTGGTCGCGCTGTTCGTCGGCGCGGTGTTCTTCATGCCGCTCTATCTGGTGCTGGTCAACGTCTTCAAGCACGGCGCCGACATCGTGCCCGACCCGGCGGGCCTGCCCTCGCCGCCGACCATGGACAACATCGCCGCCGTCCTGTCGCGGGCCGACAACCTGTTCGTGTACGGCCTGGTCAACAGCGTCGCGGTGACGGCCATCTCGATCACGATCCTCACGGTGCTGTCGGCGATGCTCGGCCACTACATCGCCCGGTCCCGGCACCTGCTGGCCAAGGTGGTGATGGTCACGCTGCTGTGCGGCCTGCTCATCCCCTCGCCGGTCATCCTCGCCCCGATCACCATGGTGCTGCGGGCGCTGGGCCTGATGAGCACGGCGCCGGGGCTGATCCTGGTCAACCTCGGCTACTACGTGCCGTTCGGGGTGCTGCTCTTCATGGGGTTCGTCAAGTCGGTCCCCCTGGAGCTGGAGGAGGCCGCCAGGCTCGACGGCGCGAGCACCTTCCGCACCTTCTGGCAGGTGGTCTTCCCGCTGCTGCGCCCGGCCTCGGCGAGCGTCCTGATCTTCCTCGGCGTGTGGATCTGGAACGACTTCCTCACCCCGCTCATCGTTTTGGGGCCGGACAGCGGCACCACCGTCACGGTCGGCGTCTACCGGGCGATCGGCGAGCACCAGTCGGACTTCGGCTCGGTCTTCGCCTTCATGTTCCTCGCCACGCTGCCGATCCTCGTCTTCTACCTGGCCCTGCAGAGCAGCTTCGTCAAGGGTCTCACCGGCGGGGCGATCAAGGGCTGAGGAGCCCTTGGACACCCGCCTCGTACTCGCGCGCCCTCTCCCGTCCCGACCACGCAAAGGCTCCGAATGTTGACGATCGGCTCCGTGGAGTCCACCGAGCTCTTCACCGGCCCGGAAGACGATCCGTGCCAGATCCTGCGCGTCCACACGTCCGGGACCGGCCCGTCCGTGCCGCTGGACGTGACGGTCACCGGAGGGGCGCGCGGCACGCTCGCCTCGCCGGGGGGCGGGGTCCCGGAGGTCCTGGAGGTGCCGGTGCGCACGGACGCGCCGGTCGGCTCTCGGGTGGAGGTCACCGTCGAGGTGGCGGCGGGCGGCGAGCGGGCGACGGCGTCGGGCACGCTGACCGTGGCGGAGCCCGGCTGGACCGTGCACATGGTGTCGCACTTCCACTACGACCCGGTGTGGTGGAACACCCAGGCCGGATACACCAGCGAGTGGGACGCCCTGCCCGGCGCCCAGGCCGAGCGGATGAGCTTCCAGTTCACCGGCTTCCACCTGATCGACGCGCACCTGGAGCTGGCCAGGCGCGACCCGGACTACCGTTTCGTGCTCGCCGAGGTCGACTACCTCAAGCCGTACTGGGACACCTTCCCGGAGAACCGCGAGGTCGTCCGGCGCCTGATCGCCGAGGGCCGCCTGGAAATCATGGGCGGCACCTACAACGAGCCGAACACCAACCTGACCGGTGCGGAGACCACGATCCGCAACGCCGTGTACGGCATGGGCTTTCAGCGCGACATCCTCGGCGGCGACCCCGCCACCGCCTGGCAGCTCGACGCGTTCGGGCACGACCCGCAGTTCCCCGGCCTGATGGCCGACGCCGGGCTCACGTCGAGCTCCTGGGCGCGCGGCCCCTTCCACCAGTGGGGGCCCAGCCTCACCATGGGCACGTACGACACCCCGCAGGCGGAGCCCGCGGGCATGCAGTTCCGCAGCGAGTTCGAGTGGATCTCGCCGAGCGGCCGGGGCCTGCTCACGAGCTACATGGCCGCCCACTACAGCGCCGGGTGGTCGATGGACTCCGCGGAGACCCTGCCGGACGCCGAGGAGTCGGTCTACCGGCTGTTCCTGCGGATGAAGACGGTGGCCGCCACCCGCAACGTGCTGCTGCCCGTCGGCACCGACTACAGCCCGCCGAACAAGTGGGTCACCGCGATCCACCGCGACTGGAACGCCCGCTACACCTGGCCCAGGTTCGTGAGCGCGCTGCCCCGCGACTTCTTCTCCGCGGTCACCGCGGAGCTGGCGGCCACCGGCGGGCGGCTCTCGCCGCAGACGCGCGACATGAACCCGATCTATACCGGCAAGGACGTCTCCTACATCGACACCAAGCTCGCCCAGCGGGCCGCGGAGAACCTGCTGCTCGACGCCGAGAAGTTCGCGACGCTGGCCTGCCTGGCCGGGGACGCGGCCTATCCGGAGGCCGCGCTGGACAAGGCCTGGCGCCAGCTCGTCTACGGCGCGCACCACGACGCGATCACCGGGACCGAGTCCGACCAGGTCTACCTGGACCTGCTGGCGGGCTGGCGCGAGGCGTTCGACCTGTCGCGGACCGTCCACGACGCCGCGCTGCGGCACCTGTCGGCCCGGGTCGACACCCGGGGCGAGGGCCGCGCCGTCACGGTGTTCAACGCCATGGCCTGGCCGCGCACCGACGTGGTCCGGGTCACCGTGCCCGCGCCGTTCCACGGGGTCGTGGACGACGCGGGCGAGGCGGTGCCCTCGGTCGTCGAGCACCTCGGGGACGGCGTCGCCGAGGTGGTGTTCGTCGCCGCCGGGGTGCCCTCGGTCGGCTACCGCACCTACCGGCTGGTCCCCGGACCCATCGGGCTCACTGCCGCCGACGAGCCCAGGGGGTGGCAGGCGGTCGACACGCTCACCATCGCCAACGAGTACCACCGGCTCACCGTCGACCCGGAGCGCGGCGGCGGCGTGCGGAGCCTGGTCGACCTGGCCGCCGGGCGCGAGCTGCTCACCCCGGGCGGGCTGGGCAACGAGATCGTGGTGTACGACGAGTACTCCGAGCACCCGTCCTTCCGCGAGGGCCCCTGGCACCTGGTGCCCAACGGCACGTCCACCGGCTCCGCCTCGGCCCCCGCGCACGCGGTCGTCGCCGAGGAGTCACCGGCCGGGCGGCGCGTCACGGTCACCGGGGCGGTCGGGCCGCTCACCTACACCCAGGTCGTCACGCTGTGGCACGGGATCGACCGGGTGGACTGCGTGACCCACGTCGACACCTTCGACGGCGACGACAAGCTGGTGCGGCTGCGCTGGCCGTGCGCCGTCGCCGGGGCGCTGCCCGTCTCCGAGGTGGGGCACGCCGTCGTCGGCCGCCCGTTCGCCCACCCCGACGTCGACACCGCCCGGCACCCCTGGACGCTCGACAACCCTGCCTACCAGTGGTTCGGGCTGAGCTCGGCGGCGAGGATCGCGCTGCGCGACGCCGGCGGGGTCTCCGCCGGGCTGCGCGCCATCGGGATCGCCGAGATCGTCGTCCCCGAGGAGGACGACACCGCCGGGCTCGGGCGGGCCCTGTCCGTCGCCCTCGCGCAGTCGGGGGTGACCGCGACCTGCTCGTACGCGGCCGGGAACCGCTACGGCCTGCTGGCGTTCGACTCGAACCTGCCGGACGTGCGGATCGCCGTCGGCGGCCCGGGGGAGAACGCGTTCACCGCGGCCGTCCTGGAGGCCGCCGGAGACCGCTACCGCGAGGAGTTCGACCGGCAGCTCGCGACCGGCGGGCGGGCGCTGCTGTGGATCCCGGCGGGCCGGGGCCCGGCCGAGCTGTTCATACCCGACGCCGACCTGCGGGCCCCCGCGGACCTGCCGGTGCTCGTCATCGCGGCGCACGATATCGAGGAGGCGCTGGCCGGGGTCGTCGCCGACCTGGCCGACTCCCAGATCGAGGTGACGCAGCCGCGCGAGCTGTCGGGAGAGGGCTTCCTCGACAACCGCACCGTGGCCGTGCTGAACCGGGGCGTGCCCGGCTTCGCCGTCGACACCGAGGGGCGGATGCACCTGTCGCTCATGCGCTCGTGCACCGGCTGGCCCTCCGGGGTCTGGATCGACCCGCCGAGGCGTACGGCGCCCGACGGAAGCGGGTTCCAGCTCCAGCACTGGAGCCACTCCTTCGACTACGCGCTCGCCGGGGGCCGGGGCGACTGGCGCGACACCGGCCTGGTGGCGAGGGCGCACGACTTCAACCACCCGCTCCGGGCCGTCGTCGAGGACGCGCACCCCGGCTCGCTGCCCGCCTCCGCGTCGCTGCTCTCGGTCGAACCGCCGGGCGCGGCCGTGCTCGCCGCGTTCAAGGCGGGCGGCAACCCGATCGCGCACGGCGGCGGGCGCCCCGCCGACCCCCGGCGGGGCGTCACCGCGCGGCTGTACGAGCCGCACGGCCGCCACACCGCCCTGCGCCTGCGGTCGCACGTCCCGTTCGCCCAGGCGGCCGTCGCCGACATGCTGGAGGTGGAGAGCAGCGCGGCCAAGACGCTGGACGGCGTCCTGCACGGGGAGCTCGGTCCCAGCGGCGTCACGACGTACGCCCTGCAACCGCAGGCCCCGGAGGCGGCCTCCGCGTCGCACCTGGTCTCTCCGGGGGCCGCCACGGAGGCTTCCGTCGGGACCTCCACCGAGACCTCCACCGAGACCTCCAATGAGACCTCCACTGAGACCTCCAATGAGACCTCCGCTGGGGCCTCCGCTGGGGCCTCCGCTGGGGCCTCCGCGGACCTGGTCTCCGCGCTCCGGACGCGGGCCGCGGACTTGGGGGCGCCCGGCGGGGCGCTGGGCCCGGCGGCCGAGGTCGCGCAGCCGGTCTTCTCCCGCTACTGGTTGCACAACAGGGGGTCGGCCCCGCTCGGTTACCAGCCGATGAGCGTCAGCCTGCGGCCGTCCGGCGAGCCGGGGGCCGGATCCCGGCTGCGCGTGACCCTCGCCTCCGACCTCGTCGACACCGACGCCGAGGGCCACCTCAGGATCGCGGCCCCGCCCGGCTGGGACGCCGACCCCGGCGACCGGCCCGTGCTGCTGGGACCCGGCGGCTGGACCTCCTTCGAGGTGGACGTCACCCCCGCCCCGGACGCCGGTGCGGGACCGCACGTGATCGCCGCGCAGCTCACCCACGGCGGCCAGGTCCACGAGGACGTCCTCTTCGTGGACGGGCACGGCCGTCCGGCACCGGGCGGGCAGGCCGGGCTGCTGGAGGTCGAACTGGCCGGGGAGGGACTGACCCTCGCGCCGGGGCGGAGCGGGCGGCTCACCGCCGTGCTGCGCAACCGCGCCGGTTTCGACATCAGGGGCGAGGCCCAGGTGATCAGCCCGTGGGGGACGTGGGACGCGGTGCGGACGGCGTCCCGCCCTCTCGAGGTCGCGGCGGGCGGCGGCGCGGAACTCCACGTCGACGTGACCGTACCGCCCGGGACCAGGCCGGGATCGTGGTGGGTGCTGCTCAAGTGCATGTGGTTCGGCAGGCTCTCCTACTCCCCGGCGGTGCCTCTGCTCGTACGGGAAGCCGGATGACCGCCACCCCCACCGGGAGGACACCCGTGACCGCGACGCACACCCACGAGACGCCGGTGGACGCCGCCCGCGCCGGGGAGACGCCCGTAGCCAGCGCGCACGTCCACGGAAGGCCCGCGACCGGCGACCGGGCCGGAGAGACACCCATGACCGGCGCGCACATTCACGAGACAGCCGCGACCGGCGTCCGGGCCGGGGAGACACCCGCAACCGGCGCGCACACCCACGGGACGCCCGCGGTCGCCGCGTGGGTCGGGGAGACGCCCGTGACCGTGGCTCGGGTCGAGGAGCGCGTCCGGCTGCTGCGGGCGGGGCCGCGCGGTGCCCTGCTGCCCGCCGACGGCACGACCGAGGGCCGCCAGCTGCGCCGCTGGGCCGTCCAGCTGCTCGTCACCGAGCAGGTCGTCGCCGACGAGGCGGCGCGGCGCGGCCTGACGGCGGCGGCCTGCGAGCCCCCGGAACCCCCGGTGGAGCTGGACGCCACCGCGCGCCTGGAGCTCGGAAGCGTGCTGGCCGCCGTCCTCGCGGCCGGTCCGCTCGCGCAGGCCCTCTACCGGGAGATGACCTCCGGCGTCACCGTCGGCGACCGCGAGGTGGCCGCCTACTACGCCGCCAACCAGGACAGGTACCGGGGCCGTCCCGCCCGCCTGGTGACCCACCACCACGACGACCGGCCGGTCAACGGCGGCCGGCGCTACCTGGTGCGCCAGGGCGAGTTCGCCGAGGCGATCGACAGGGCGCTGTTCGCGGCCCCCGAGGACACCGTCGTGGGCCCGATCGAGCGCCACACCTTCGTCACAGGCCCGCTCCAGGCGGGGACCGTCACGCTCCAGCGGGCCGCCCCGCGGATCAGGGCCGACCTGCTGGAGGCCGCGCGCCGCCGGAGCTTCGCGATGTGGGCGGACGCGCGGTGCGCGCGGGCCGTCCTCCTGCCGGGCTTCGAGCACCCCGGCGACATCCGGCAACCCGACCACACCCACCGGCACTGACCCTCACCCCGTCCACCCATCGCCCGCCTCGCACCCCGCCGCCCCAGCCGACCCGAAGCCCAGAAGCCCCCGACGACCACCGAGGAGCCGCCGCAGACCCGTACACACCGCCACCGGCCCGGCGGCGATGAGCGCCGGGACCAGCAGGAACATCGAGAAAGCCCCCGCACTCCCATGAAAGGGACACCCCCCGTGAGCGGAACAAGGCAACCCCGTCTCAGACACCTCCTCGCCACCGCGCTGGCCGCCGCGCTCGCGGCCACGCTCGTGACGGCCACCCCGGCCCAGGCCGCGACCCCCTCCCCCGCCCAGCAGTGGACCGAGGTCCAGCAGCTGCTCTCCGGCATCAAGGGCAGGTGGACCAACCAGGCGTACACCGGCGCCGTGTCGAACACCATGCCGAGCACCGCCCTGCTGGGCAACGGCGACGTCGGCGTCACCTCCGCCGGGGGTGACGGCTTCAAGACCTTCCACATCACCAAGGGCAACTTCTGGGCGGGCAACCCCAACCCCTCCCTGGTCTCCCTGGGCTCGGTCTCCATCTCCCCCAACGGCGGTACGGGCTCGTCGGGCAACCTCGCGCTGGGCGCCTCGGCGACGGCGTCGAGCTCCCACCCGAGCTTCCCGCCGAGCCGGGCCGTCAACGGCGGGTGGGGCTCCGGGTACGAGGGCTGGGTCTCCGAGGTCGGCAAGCCCCAGACCATCACCCTCGACCTCGGCTCCGCCAAGACCTTCACCCGCTACGTCGTCAGGCACGACTCCGCCGCCCGCCCCGCGGAGACGGCGAACAACACCAGGAACTTCACCGTCGCGGTCAGCTCCAACAACAGCACCTGGTCCACCGTGGACACGGTGACCGGCAACACCGGCGGGGTGAGCGACCGGACGATCGCCTCGGTGAGCGCCCGCTACGTGCGGCTCACCGTCACCGAGCCGACCCAGGGCACGACCCCCGACTCCACCGCCAACCCCCGTGCCCGCATCGGCCAGATCGAGCTGTACGGGGCGGGAGGGCCCACCCAGCCGTCCGGGCCCTTCCTGGAGGAGCAGAACATCCTCAAGGGCGAGATCGACACCACGATGACCATCGGCGGCGTACCGGTGGCCATGAAGACCTGGACCGCGGCCAACGACAACCTCGTGGTCACCCAGATCCAGTCGCTCGGCTCCGCCACGGTGCGGCTGAAGGCGCAGACCTCCGCCGGGTCGCCCGCCCCCAGGACGGGCTTCACCAATACGGCGGGCGTCTCGGGCAACACCACGTGGGCGACGCGCCAGACCCCCTCGGGGTCGCGGTGGGTCTCCCGGGCCTCCCTCGCCACCCGGCTGGTCGGCGCGAACCCGGTGGGAGCCCCCACCGCCTCGGGCGCGGCGGCGACGACGGTCTTCGACCTGGCGCCCGGCCAGACCGTCCGCGTCGTGACGGGCGTCTCCGGCGGCGGCCAGAACCCGGCGGACCCGGCACCGGCGGCCCGCGCGCTGGCGGACGGCCAGAGCGGCGGCTCGCTCGACACGCTCTACAACGCGCACGTCGAGTGGTGGAAGCAGTACTGGCTCAAGTCGTACGTCGACGTCAACGACGACGTGCTGGAGAGGTTCTACTACGGGTCGCTCTACCTGATCGGCTCCTCCAGCCGCGCGGGCAAGACGGCCCCCGGCCTCTACGGCGTCTGGGCCACCACCGACTCGCCCCAGTTCAGCGGTGACATGCACCTGAACTACAACTGGATGGCCAACTTCTACGGCGTCTACTCCAGCAACAGGACCGACCTCGCCCTGCCGTACTACGACCTGGTGCAGGCCTACCTGCCCGAGGCGAGGCGGCGGGCGCAGCAGGACCTGAGGCGGGTGAAGCCGGACTACGTCGGCGCCCGCTTCCCCAGCGGCGGCGTGCCCAGCGGGGTGCTCTTCCCCGTCGGCATCGCGCCCTTCGGCGCGACCGCCGACGACAACTACCACCAGCAGGTGGTCAACTCGCTGTTCACCGTCTCCCAGTACATCGCCTACTACGACTACACCAGGGACCGGACCTTCCTGACCTCGAAGGCGTACCCCTTCATGAAGGAGGTCGCCGCCTTCTTCCAGCACTACCTGGAGTACGACGCCGGGGCGCAGCGCTACAACCTCTACGGCGGGCCGCACGAGGGCACCTGGGGACGCAACTCCAGCGCCGACCTCGGGCTGCTGCGGAACCTGCTGTCGACGCTGATCGACGCGAGCGCGGAGCTCAACGTGGACGCGGGCGACCGGGCCACCTGGACGACCATCCTGCAGCGCCTGGCGCCGATCCCGACCACGACCCACAACGGCAAGCGGGTCTACGCGCTGGCCGACCCGGGCACGCTCAGCGACGGCCGGGCCATCCGGCCGGGCGACAACACCGTCAACCTGGAATTCATCCACCCCGGTGAGGCCCTCGGGATCAACTCCCCGGCGGCCGACCGGCAGACCGCGATCGACACGCTCGACGCGATGAACTCCTGGGGCCAGGACAACAGCTTCCCCAAGGTGTTCACCCAGGCCGCCCGGGTGGGCTACCCGGCGCAGAGCCTGATCGACAGGCTCAAGAACGAGATCAACAACAAGCTGGACCCCAACCTGCGCGTCCGCGACCCCAACCACGGGATCGAGAAGGGCGGGGCGATCGAGGCGGTCAACAACCTGATGCTGCAGAGCGACGGCGGCGTCATGCGGGTGTTCCCCGTCTGGCCGTCGAACCGGAACGCGAGCTTCGTCAAGCTGCGGGAGAAGGACGCCCTGGTCGTCTCCAGCGCGTTCTCCGGCGGGCGCGTGACCTACGTCGACATCACCAGCGAGGCGGGCCGCCAGGTACGCCTGCAGCACCCCTGGCCCGGCCAGACGATCGTGGTCAACCGGGTCGGCGGCGGCACGGTGGCCCACACCGTCAGCGGCAACGTGATCACCTTCCCGACCCAGGCGGGCGCGACGTACACCATCGCGGCCCCGTGACCTCCGCCCTCCCGGGTCGTACGGCCTGACCGGCCGCCGGGCGAGCGAGCGGCGTGTGACGGGAAGGTCCCGGGTCCCGCCCCCACCCCTGAGCCGGGGCGCGGGACCCGGCACGGGATCTCCCCGTCACGCGGACGGGGGGGGGGGGGGGGGCCGGCCGGGGGGGGGGGGGGGGGGGGCCCGGGGGGGGGGGGGGGGGCGCGTGGGCGGGTGGGGGAACCGCCGCCC